>LUZZ01000474.1 GCA_001603845.1 Syntrophobacterales bacterium Delta_01
GAGGGGATCGTCAGTGCCCGGAAATACGACACCCTCCCCTAACCCCTCCCATCGCAGGGAGGGGGATTTTCGTTCGTCCCACTATTGATGAACCTTAGGGCTTGTCCGTAAATAAAACTTTTGGGCAACAGCCCCCTTCATTGCGCCCACTATTCCACCATTCGCAGTGAAGAGCCCCCGGCTCACTCCACGTTCTGCACCTGTTCTTTCAGCTTTCCGATCTCGGTTTTCATCCGCACCACCGCCTGGGTCGTTTCCAGGTCGGAGGTCTTGGAGCCGATGGTGTTGGCTTCGCGGTGCAGTTCCTGGATCAGGAAATCCACCCTGCGCCCGTCGGCCGGTTTCGCGCCGGAAATGACCGCCCGGATCTGCTCGATGTGGCTCCCCAGCCGCACCAGTTCCTCGTTAATATCGGACCGGTCGACCAGGAACGCAATCTCCTGGAGAAGCCGGTTCTCATCCGGCTCGGTCCCTCCCAGGAGCTGCTTCAGGCGCTCTTCGAGCTTCCCTTTGTACTCCTGGACCACCAGGCCGCTCCGGCCGGAAACGATGGCCAGGTCGGCGCCGATGGCGTCCAGCCGGTTGTTGAGATCGTTCAGAAGCGATTCGCCCTCGATCGCCCTCATCCGCCTCAGTTGGTCGAGCGCCTCGGCGGCCGCTTCGGACAGCAGCCCGCGCACCGCCTCGCTGTCCACCTCCGCTTCGCGGACCTCGTAGATGTGCGGAATGCTGAGCAGGTGTTCGAGCCTCGGCTCCTCGGCCCCCGTGAGCACCACGTGGAGGTCCTGGAGCTGCCTCCAGTAGAACCGGGCGAGGTCCGGGTTGATCTGCGGCGCCTTCTGCCTGATGTCCGTGCTCTCCACCTGCACGTAAATGTCCACCCTGCCCCGCTTGAGTTTTTCCGAGACGATTTTCCGGAACAGGTCTTCGAATTCCATGAAATTCTTGGGAAGGCGGACGGAAATGTCAAGCTGCCGCCCGTTCAGGGAACGCATCTCGATGCTTACCGAATACCCGGCCCCTTCTTTACGGCTGCGGCCAAAACCCGTCATGCTGTATATCAATCGCTGCTCCTCGTTCACCCGGACGGGAGCGCCCCGTCCTGCTGGAACTTAAGTTTTTTCCGCAAAAATGCGAGCCAGCCGAGAAACTCCGGTTCGCGGTAATCCGGGTAGGTCCAGGGAAGCGGCTGGTACCCGCCCTTGTGGTACATCAGGGTAAGGTCCCCATAAATACCATCCCGGAGGTAGATGCGGTGAGTAAAATTTTTGCCGGTGGCCAGCACGAACCGTTCCTGGCTGAGGATGCCCGGATCAATGTTCACCTGCCGGTTCGGCCCGGCCGCAAGCTCCCGCTCCAGCCCGTTGGTCCCCAGCTTGATGTCGGGAAGCGCGACGGGCTTTACCAAGTCGAAGTATCCCGCCGTCTGTCTCCGGATGCCCGGCCCCATTTCGCGGTCGTAATAAGTGGTGTAGGGAAAAGGAGCGGGGGCGGAAAGAAAATCCATCGGCCCGAACATGACCTCCAACCGCCGCAGCGCCTCCAACTGCACCGCGAAATCGCGAAACAGAAACCGTATGATCAGCTTGGCGGGTGCGGGTTCATGGGGTTGGCTCATGATGAATGCGAATCCCGGATTCTCGGTGGTGGATATTGGATGTTCGATTTTCGATACCGGATATCGGATGCCGGATATGCGGCCGGGACGCAACAGCCCGCAACCCATATAACCGGCAACAGGGAATCCGTTACACTTTTCCCCGGTTGTAGGGTGGGCACGGCTTTTTGTGCCCACCGCCCTTCTCCGCAAACGACGCAATGGTGGGCACGATAAAGCCGTGCCCACCCTACATTTCTGCCGATGTCGGATATGCGGCCGGGACACAACAGCCCGCAACCGGCTACACTTTCCCCAAGGCTTCCAGGAGCTGCGCGGCGGAAACGGCGGCCGTGCCCTGCCGGGCCACCACCAGCCCGGCGGCGCAGTTCGCCAGGATGGAAGCGTCCACCACGGAAAGCCCGGCGGCGGTTCCCAGCGCCAGCACGGCGGCCACCGTGTCCCCGGCGCCGGTGACGTCGTAGACCTGCCGCGCCAGGGTGGGGATGTGGATGGACTTTTGTTCGCCGTTCCGGAAGATGCTCATGCCGTCTTTTCCGCGCGTGATGATCAGGTTCTCGCACTCCAGCCTGCGGAAAAGCTCGGTGCCGGCCGCGTTGAGGCTTTCCTCATCCACGATGGGGATGCCGGACAGCCACGCCGCCTCGTGGTGGTTGGGGGTGACCATCCAGAATGAATGGTAGAGCTTGAAATTCTGGATTTTGGGATCCACGATCACCGGAATGGCGGCCTTGCCGGTGATGGAGCGCAATTTGCCCACGAGCTGCGAATTCACCACCCCCTTGGCGTAATCGGACACCACGGCCACGCCGGCGCCCTCCAGGTTTTCGCGCAAAAACTTGACGATCCCGGCCGTCGATTCGGGCTTCGACGGGGCGGACGTCTCCCGGTCGTAGCGCACGACCTGCTGGTTCTGGGCCAGGATGCGCGTTTTGACCGACGTGGGGCGGCCTTTTTCCTCGATCAGCCCCGCGGTGGGGATTCCGTTCTGCTCGAAAAGTTCCACGAGGCGCCTGCCCGCGTCGTCGTCTCCGATCAGGCCCGCGGTGAGCACCGTCGCGCCGAGGCTTGCCAGGTTGTGGGCGACGTTGGCCGCTCCGCCCAGGCTGCTCGTCTCCCGCAGCACCTCCACCACGGGCACCGGGGCCTCGGGCGAAATCCGGCGCACCTCCCCCCAGATGTACACGTCCAGCATCAGATCCCCCACCAGCAGGACCTTCAGGCCGCAAAACTTCTCCACGGCCGACGCCAGGCGCGCCTTCAGCCCGGCCGTAATCGAAACGTCATTGGGTGTCGGACTACCGGACATAATCAGCCGAGCGGCTTTGCCTCGTCAATGAGCATGATGGGGATGTCTTCGCGGATTTCGTAGAGCAGCCTGCACTGCTCGCACACCAGTCCCGTACTGTCGTCGTTGAGGTGCACCGGCCCCTTGCACTTCGGGCAGGCCAGGATATCCAGCAGATCTTTGCTTACGGCCATAAATGCTCCATCGTTATCAATTCAGGAATTGAATGTGCGGCGGGCCGCGTCCTCAATTCCTAAATCCCTGAATTTCTCCATTCCTCAATTTTAAGCTATCTTCTCGCCGCTGTCTTCGTCGAGGACCTGGCGCAGGGAGTCCAGGAGAGAGCGCATCCTGGCCCCGAACTGGATCCGGTGGCGTTTGAGTTCCGAAAACTCCCGTTCCATGGCGATCAGCCGTTCGTTGGCGTCATGGATGATCTTTTCCGCCTTCACTTCCGCTTCCGAGATGATCAGCTTCGCTTCCCGTTCGGCATTGGCCTTGGTCTGGTCGGCGTTTTTCTGGGCCCCCACCAGGACGTTGCGGATGGTCTGCTCCCGCTCCCGGTGGCCGCGGAGTTCGACTTCCCGGGCCTGGAGTTCCCTTCGGAGACCTTCGTTGTCACCCTTGAGGCGGCGGACTTCGTCGATTACTTCCTGCAGAAACAGTTGGACCTCGCCGGGGTCCAGCCCCATCAGGCGGGTGCGAAATTTTTTCTGCTCCAGGTATTCCAGTTCCATCAAATCCTCGAATGAAAACGGGCCGGCCCCCGGCTAGGTCCCGATAGCGTAGGCGAGCCTCGCCAGGGTGGGCGGCACGAACTGTTCCAGAAACATCAGTGCCAGTATCACGATAATGGGGGAGAAGTCGATTCCGCCCGCGAACAGCGGCACCGCGCGGCGCACCCGGTAGAGCACCGGTTCGGTAATGTTGTACAAAAAGCGCACGATCGGGTTGTAGGGATCGGGATTCACCCAGGAAAGAAGCGCCCGGATGATGATGATGATCATGTAG
>LUZZ01000086.1 GCA_001603845.1 Syntrophobacterales bacterium Delta_01
ATCTTTCCACGCACCCCGATACCAACCAGCGGGTCCTTTACCTGGAGGAGATGGTCAAGCAGTATAAGGCGACCACCAGGAAGCGTCCTCCCAGGGACTCGGTTGGTGATTTCCATCTCATGCAGGCCGCGCTGATCGCCGATCACGCCGATCCCGCCAAGGCGCTCGAACGGTTTAGTGCAGGGATCGCAAAGGGGGACCCCGTGAGCGTGTTCGGCCTGGGCCGTTTTTACCTGCACCAGGACCGGTGGGCCGATGCGGTTGTCCAGCTTCAGAAAGCGGCACGCATGATGCAATCGCCCTTCATATTGAGCTCGCTCGGCGATGCCTACTACCGGGTCGGAAAGCTCCAGGAGGCCAAGAATACTTTGGAGTCGGCCCTTTTCCTGGATCCTTCCGCCTCCATCGTGCACTACCGGCTGGCCGTAGTGCTCCAGGACATGGGGAAGAGAAAAGAAGCGCTGGACCATTTGTTGCAAATCGAAGCGCTGGCGCCTATGTTCCCGGCGGTCGATTACCAGCTCGGGGTGATCTACGGGCAGGAAAACAAGCTGGGCCTGGCGCACTACCACCTGGGCCGTTACTACGAGCTTAAGCAAAACTGGCGGCTGGCCATCATGCATTACAAAAAGGCAAAAGGCTACGCCCTGGATTCTCCGGCCAAAACCGATGAGATCAACGTAGCGCTGAAAGACCTCGAAAAGAAGAGCAAAGATTCGCCCATAAAACGCTGATAACGGAAAACGGATGGCGGATTTCAGGGGGCGAATGAGATGCCGGAGAACGGTCAATTTATTTTTGAGAGGCAATAAATGCCGGATAACAGAAAAATAAGCCTGCCGTTGATGCTTCTCGGCTTGGGCGGGTTGTTCGTGTCGGTTCTGGCGGGTTTGAACGAGGTTTGGCCGTCGGCGGGGGCGGGGATCCTTTGCCCTTCCGCGTGCAAGGAAACGGCCGAAATTGTCCTGCTGCACATACCGGTGTGGGCCTGGGGCGTGCTCTTCTGGGCCGCCGTGTTCTTCCTGGGCTGGTTCAGGAAGGAATCGGTGCCCTGGCTGGCCGCTCCCGCTGCGGGAATGGAGGCCGCCCTTATCTGGATCATGCTTCGAATGGGAGTGCCTTGCGTGTTCTGCATCCTGAATGCCGTGGTCGTGCTGGTCTTCCTCGCTTTTTCCCTCCGGAAAAGGCTCATCTGGCAACAGTTTGCCATCGCCCTGCTTTTCCTGATGGTTTCCATTGCCTGGATCCCGCATGAGAACCGCCTGTTCGCAAAGACCGGCCCGCCTTCGCAGTGCGGGGAGTCCGGGATTGTGGCCAGGGTGGGCGACGAAGTGATTACCGACAAGCGCCTCGAAGTGTTGGCGGGCGCCCGTGTAATCGAGATGAAAAAAGAAATCTACCGGCTGAAAAGAGAAAAACTGGAACAGCAGATTACCGACATGCTGCTGAACAGGGAGGCGGACCAGCAGGGAAAAACCGTGGAACAGCTCCTGGACGAGGTGGTTCCCCCCGGCAGCTTTACCGCCACGGAACAGGACGTGGACAAGTACATCCAGGACAACCGGGAGCATCTCACAAACTGGACTCCCCAGATGATGCCCGAGTTGCGCAGCCGGGTGAAGGCGTTCCTGGAAAACCGGCAGCGGTCGCAGAAGATACGGGAATACGTCAACGGCCTGGAATCCAAGTACAAGGTCAAGGTCTGCCTGGCCGAGCCGGAAATCCCGCTGGTGAAGATACCCCTGGAAGGCACGCCGTCCATCGGGCCGGCGAACGCTCCGGTAACGGTCATCGAGTTTGCCGACTATGAATGCCCCGCCTGCCGGGGGGCAAACAAGACCGTGGAAAAGGTAAGGACCGTTTACAGCGACAAGGTGAGGTGGTATTTCAAGGACTATCCGCTGCGGCAGCACAAGCATGCCCTCAAGGCCGCCGAAGCCGCCCACTGTGCGGGCGACTACGGCAAGTTCTGGGAATACCAGAACCTGGCCTTCACCAGAGACAAGCTCGACCCCGAAGACCTGGTCAAGTACGCGACGGAGCTGGGCATACCGGCCGACGCCTTCCGCGCCTGCCTCGACAGCGACAAGTATAAGAAAATCGTGGACCAGAACATGCGGGACGGTATTTCCGGGGGAGTGGACAGGACGCCGTCGTTTATCATAAACGGGCAGATGCTCACCGGCGCTCTTTCTTTCGATGCCTTCAAGGCCAAAATAGAAGACGAGCTGAAAAAGGCCGAGAAAAAATGACCTGCCGCGGCCGCACGCGCAAGCGCGTGCGCGCCGAGCGCCAAATTAAGCCGCAAAGCGGCGTGGGGGTGCGAAACACCCCCACGCTTTTAAGGCATCGTTTTGATACCGCTTGGAATACAGGCCGGTATTAGATGCCGCCCTCTTTGGCAGCGAAATCCTTCATGAAATCCACAAGGGCCTTTACCGCTTCGAGCGTGACCGCGTTGTAGATGGAAGCGCGGCACCCGCCCACCGACCGGTGCCCCTTGAGCCCGCCCAGGCCGGCGGCCGAGGCCTTGCTTATGAATTTTTTCTCCAGCTCCGGGTCCGGCAGCCGGAACGTGACGTTCATCCGCGAACGCGAATCCGCCCGGGCCGTTCCGCGGTAGAAGCTCTGGCTGTCCAGGTATTCGTAGAGGAGCCGGGCCTTCTGGTCGTTTATTTTTTCGATGGCGTCGAGCCCCCCCACCGTTTCTTCGATCCACTTCAACACCAGGTCGCACACGTAGACGGCAAAGCAGGGCGGCGTATTGTACAGCGACTTGTTGTCCGCATAGGTCGTGTACCTCAGCATGGTCGGAAGGTCTTTGGGCACGCGCTCCAGCATGTCCTCGCGTATGATGACCATGGTGACTCCCGACGGGCCGAGGTTTTTCTGCGCCCCGGCATAAATGAGGCCGAACCGGTGCGGGTCGAACCTGCGGCTGAGGATGTCGGACGACATATCGCACACGATCGGGACGTTGCCCGTAGCCGGAAACTTGTGCCACTGGGTGCCGCGGATGGTATTGTTCGAGGTGAGGTGAAGGTACGCCGCATCCTGGTCCACGGGCACTTCCGGTATGTAGGTAAATTCCTTGTCTTCGGAACTGGCGACTACCCGCACGTCCTTCCCGAGTCCCTTGGCTTCCTTGATGGCGCGGGTGGCCCACGAACCCGTATTGGTGTAATCGACCGGTTTGCCGGGAAGGGACAGGTTCATGGGAGCCATCAGGAACTGGAGGCTCGCTCCCCCCTGCAGGAAAAGCACTTTGTAGGTTTCGTCCAGGCCCAGCAAACGCCTGGTCCGCGCCATCGCGTCATCGAGCACGTCTTCGAAGGATTTCGAGCGGTGGCTTATTTCCAGGATCGACATCCCGGAACCCTGAAAATCGAGCATCTCCTGTTTGACCTGTTCCAGCACTACCAGCGGGAGGGCGGCAGGCCCCGGATTGAAGTTGAAAATACGATATGACATCTGATCTCCTTGTATCGTAGCGGTTGGAACCGGAAAAAGTGGAAATAAGGACGCTAACGGCATGTCCCCTCTTTTGTCAACTTCTTTTTCATCGCCGCGCCCGCTCCGGCCGGCGGGTGGCGCCCGTGGCAAAATGCAGGGCCGGAGTGGATTCCGCGAAACCCGGGCAATATATTTGGGGGGGAATGAGAGGTTCTGCGATGCAGACGGTTCGAAAGTATTTTACTATGAACAGCCTGCGCCCCCGCCCGTGCCTTCCGCTCGAAACAGGCGGAGCAAAACGGCGGTTCCCCCGCTTTGGGGGAGGGAACCGGGGCGGGGAAAAATTCTATCAATCCAGGTATTTGTTGCGAGGAACGTCCTATGCAAATTGAGTGGCAGGTTGCACCCCGGAAACAATGGCACGCCGACGCGGCGGTTTTCTTTGCGTTCGAAAACGCGGAGGGCCGTCTTCCGGGTCTTGACCGCTTTGTGCAGGAAAACGGGGCTTGGCTCGGAAGGTCCGCCGCCATCGGGGATTTTCGGGCAAAACCGAATGATGTGGCGGTTTTTTACGCCCCTCCCGGCGAGGTGCTGGTGCCTCGCCTGGTCCTGGCGGGATTGGGGCCCGCGGACCGGTTCGAAACCGAAAAGCTGAGGAATGCGGCCGCGTACGCGCTCAGAAAGTGCCGCGAACTCAACGTAGGCCGTGCCGCGGTCCCCATTTCGGCGCTGGAGGGTCTGCCGGTGGAGGCCGCTTCGGCCCTGAGGGAGGTGCTGGTGGGGTCGATCTCCGGCCTGCACCGCTTCACCGAGCTGAAGACCCGGGACCTCGATTCGGCCCAGGGGCCTCAATCCCTTGTCATACTCTCCGAAAACGATCCCGCCGGCGACCTTGCGGACGTCGTTTCCCTGGCGGAATCGGAAGCCGCCGGGATCATCCTTGCCAGGGATCTGACCATCGCACCCGCCAACGTGGTGACCCCCGCATACATGGCCGAAGCGGCCCGGCAGCTTGCCGACAGGTTCGGGTTCAAAACCGAGGTCATCGACCTGGAATCCGCCCGTTCCCTGGGGATGAATGCGTTCGCGGCGGTTGCCCGGGGCAGCCACGAACCTGCCTACATGGTCGTTATCGAACATGCGCCGGAAGGTACGGAAAACGATCCTCCCATCGTCTTCATCGGCAAGGGCATCACGTTCGACACCGGAGGCATTTCACTCAAGCCCGGCGATAAAATGGAGGCGATGAAGCAGGACATGGCCGGGGCCGCCGCGGTGCTGGGGCTTTTCGAAACGATGGGCCGAAGCGGGCTCAAGCGGCGGGTGGTCGGAATACTTCCCTGTACCGAAAATATGCCCGGCGGCCAGGCGTATAAACCCGGCGACGTCATCCGCACCTATTCCGGGCAGACCATCGAAATCATCAGCACGGACGCCGAAGGAAGGGTCGTGCTGTGCGATGCCCTGGCCTACGCCGCCCGCAAGTTCGCCCCCGCCGCCATCGTCGATGTCGCCACCCTCACGGGGGCGTGCATCGTGGCGCTCGGGCGGCAGGTGGCGGCCGTTATGGGAAACCACGACGGCCTGGCGCGCTCGGTGCTGGAAATCGGCGAAAAGGTGGGCGAGCGGTACTGGCGTCTGCCGCTCTGGGACTTCTATTTCGAGTCCATAAAGAGCGATGTGGCCGATATGAAAAACGTCGGAGAACGGGCGGCGGGGACCATCGTGGCCGCCATGTTTCTCAAGCAGTTCGTCCCGGACGAAATCCCGTGGGTTCACCTGGATATCGCCGGTACGGCCTGGACCGACAAGGACAACGGGGCCGCGCCCAAGGGGGCAACCGGGTTCGGGGTGAGGACTTTTTTCGAACTGGCGCGCAGGTGGCCGGAGCTTAAAATCTGATCTGTATGAAAAAGCGGGAAATGCCAAGGCAAAATAAGGGTGGGCACCGGCAGACTGTGCCCACCTTACATTTATGCCGCCCCGGCAGCGTTTCCGGGCGGGAGACGCTGCGAGAAGCTTAGTGCGTTATCTTTCTTTTCAGGTTCTGGAGTTTTTCGATGAATTCCCGGGACGCGGTGGTTCCGCGCTGATCGATGACGTGAGGGGTGATGGCAATGATGAGTTCCGTTTTATTGAGGCTCTTGCTGTGCGAACCGAAAACCGGTCCGAGGAGCGGGATGTCCTGAAGGCCGGGGACGCCGGACTTGCTCTTGTTTTCGGTGGAGTCGATGATCCCGCCTATCACCACCGTTGACCCGCTCTGGGCCAGCAGCGTGGTCTTGATGTTGCGTTCGATGAACGTCGGGGCCGTGTTGTTGGCGCCCACAATGGCGTCGGCGCCCACGCGCCGGATGATGCCTTCCAGTTCCAACCTGACGAGCCCGCCGGCGTTGATGTGCGGTGTGATGTTGATGATGGTGCCCGTTTCCTCGTACTGAATGGTGCTGAAAACGGTCGCGGTGGACAAATCCGAGGCCGTGGTGCCGGAATACGATCCGGTGGGCACCGGCTGGCGCCCGCCCACCGTCAGGGTGGCGTCTTTATTGTCGGTGGCCAGCAGGGTGGGGTTGGACAGGATGTTTACGTTGGCTTTCGTCGATATCAACTTGAGGAAAGTCGCAAAATCTTTCGCACCGGAGATCCACGACAGGGCGAGCCCCGACGACGCCACCGAACCGATGCTTGGGAAAAGATTCGTTGTGGTGGTGGTCGTGGTGCTCGAAGACGAGGTGCTGGTCGTGGTGAACGGGTTGTCAAGCCCGCCCAAAGAAGCGCCGAAACGGGTGGGATCGTGGGGCTGATGCTGGAAGAAGTACTGCACGCCGTATTCCAGGTCTTTGGTCAGGGTCACTTCGGCGATCAGTACCTCGATAAGAACGGCCCGCGGCAGGATATCCAGGGTCTCGACGGTATTCTTGATCTTGGCGTAATCGACGGGATTGGCCCGGATCACCAGAGCGTTGTTGATCTCGTCGGCGATTACGGTTACCTCGCCCGTAAAAATGGACGGCTTCCCGGACTCGCCGGTCGTCCCGCCTATGCCGCCGCTTACCGAACGCCTGCTCCTGGAAGACGATCCCGAAAAGCCTCCGGTCGAACTGCTGCCCAGCCTGCTCCCGGAAAGCGACCCCGAGGAACCGGACCCGAAACTCGATGAAGATGACGAGCTGCCGAAAGTGGATCCGCTCAGCGAACTCCCGAAACTGCCCGATGTGCCGAACGAACCCCGGTTGCCGCTGCGCCCGGAGGGAACGATCTGCTGGTCGAGTCTCCTGCTGGTGCTGGGGCCCGATATTCCGTAGACCTGGTTGAGGATGTCCGCGATGTCGGCGGCCAGGCCGTTTTGGACAAAATAGATGTTTATCTGCTCACCCGACGATATCCCCTGGACATCCAGCGCCTGCAGCCACTGCTTGGCCGACTTGAGCATCTCCTGGTTGTGGGCCATGACCAGCACGCCGCCGTAGTTCTGGAGCGGGATGTAGGCCAGGCTGCTCTTCAGGGCGTTTTCCTTGCTTCCTCCTCCCAGCTTGCTCATCAGGTCTTCCATCCCCTGCACCGCGTCCTTCGGGGAAATGGAGCGCAGCGGAACGATCTCCATGCTCACTTCCTGCAGCACGTTGATGTCGATGGTTTTCAGGAGGTTGACGATCGATGACGCATGCTGGGCATCCTCGATGAAAATGAGACTGTTGGTAGTGGGTTCGGTAACGACTTTCTTGCCCGGAGAGAGGAAGGGCGAAATCAGTTGGGACGCCTGTCTGACGTCCAGAAAGCGCAGGCGGTAAATCACTATCAGCGGCCGGGTGCCCTGTTCGTCGGTTTTGATCAGCATCTGGTTGGCGATGGGAAGACCGCTGGCGCTGGCTTTCTGGGAAGCTTGAATGAAATAGAAGCCGTTTTTGGGGATGACGCTCATCCCGTTGGCTTCATAGGCCCGGATAACCATCCGGAGCAGTTCCTGGTTGGTGAACTCCCCCTCGATATACATGCTGATCCGCCCCTGAAGCGCCTGGTCCAGCACGTAGTTGACCTTCAACTGGTCTCCGAAAATCTGGGTGGTCACTTCCGATATGTCGGCCTTGTCGAAATTGAGCACCACCTTTTGTCTTTCCTTATCCGCCGCCGGGGAAGGACGGGGGATTATCCGCTGCTCCGACGGGGCGATCAGGCCGGTCTTGGGTTGGGTGCCCATGATGGGCGGAATGGGGGGTTTTTCGGGCGTCTTCTTGGGTTCGTTCTTGAGGGGCTGGATCACTTCGCGCGGGGTTTCCGTTTTTTCGATCGACTCGGGCAGCGGCACCAGCGAGTATTGCCCGCCGATCGTATCGGACTGGCCGGCGGTCGGCTTGACCGGGGCCCGCTTCACGGTTTGGCAGGAAATGACAAAAAAGGCCAGCGTGATCACGAAGATAGACCGGCACGCTCTCATATTGAAACACCCTTCCTCATTGAGAGAACTTGCTCTTGAGCTAATTTGGCAAAACCGTTCGTCTGCCCTCGGTCGCATCCCGGCGGAATCGCAAGCAAAATGCGGGGGCCGCACTATGTATATGGAAAAGCGAACTATTTCAGCCTATTTGCAGTTCTGACAATAATCTTATACTCTATGGCAGCCGCAGACTTCAACATGCAAATCCTTATATCATACCAATACGGGCCGGTGATTTGATCGCCGCATGAGAGGAAAAACTCCAGAATCCCTATCACCGGGCGCAACGCCGACCGGGTTCCCGACAGGGGCGCGGCCTGATATTCGCTGTTCACGGGAAGTCCTGAATCCGCAGTTTTGTCATAGGTTGACGGCTAAGTTCTCCAGGCATCCGGAGGGCGTTGCCTCTTTGCTGGAATTCATAAAAATCCCGGCCGGAAACACACCGGGACGGATGGGGATTATAAACTTATTATAACAAATGTTTAGTTTCATATATGAGCGTTGCGAAATTGTAACA
>LUZZ01000475.1 GCA_001603845.1 Syntrophobacterales bacterium Delta_01
GGAGGGGGGGCGTTTATCGGATCGTTCGGATTTGATTCAAGAAGGCCGGCCGGGAAGCCGAAGGATTGAGTGTGGTTGCACGGAGCCCTGGCGGACTTCTTGTTTTTTGTTTTGGGTGACTGACAGCCAGGTATTGGAGACTTCAGTATGGCGCGTGTAACTGTTGAAGATTGCCTCAAGAACGTGGACAGCCGCTTTACCCTAGTCCACCTTGCCGTGCGGCGCGTGCTCCAGCTCCGAAGCGGGGCGCCGTTGACCATGGAAAACACCAGGGGTAACAAGGAAGTGGTGACCGCTCTGCGCGAAATTGCGGCTGAAAACATCACGGTGGACAACATCCGCCAGATCGAGGAATCCAGGCCGATCGCCCCGCCGCCCGAGGCCCCCGCTGCCGTCGACGTCGGCGCCGCCGTGGAACTCCGGGAAATCATGGACGAGGCTACCTCTTTCGCCCCCACGGTGGAATACGGGGAGTCGGAATCGGAGTTCGGCGAACAGGAGCTGGACCAGGAAGCCGGGCCGGACGAGGAAGAAATCTAGTTTTCCCGCCGCGCGGGCGGGCCGGAGCCCGATTGGGGCGCGGCGCGGCAGGACGAGGATTCCAAGGTGGCCAGGAACAACTTGCTCGGATGTCTTGAAAAAAGAGACCTGCTGAACCGGTCCGCCGTTTCGGTGGATAAAATGCTGGAATGGGGGATGCGGTACGAAGAGGCCGGCCTTATAAACGATGCCGTGGATTTTTACGAGAAAGCCAAGGCGGCCGAACCCCTGGGAAAGCTGCTGGAAAAGGTCCGCGAAGAGGGAGACGCTTTTCTGTACGGGCGCGTGTTGAAGGCGCTGGGGCGGGAGGCATCTCCGAAAGAGTGGATCGCGGTGGGTGAAAAGGCGGCGAGCCTGGGGAAGACCCTGCCGGCGCGCGAGGCTTTCCGCAGGGGCGGCGTGGAAGAACCGGGCCAGGGCGGCGAGCGGTAGCCTCCGGTCGCCTCCGCCGGGGTGGGCGGCAATAAGGGATGCGGGGTTGCTCGAATCCTTTGCAGGCTTGACAGTGCAGGGGATCATGTTTACGAATTACTCGCCTGCCTGAAATGAGCCTCTACTCCAGTACGCAGTAGAAAAATCCCGATGTTACGGAGGAAACCGGTCGAGAATGGGTATAAGTAAAAGAGATTACTACGAAGTCCTGGGGGTGCCGCGGCAGTCCGGGGAAGACGAAATCAAAAAGGCTTACCGCAAGCTGGCGCTCAAGTTCCACCCGGACCGAAACCCCGGCGACAAGGCGGCCGAAGAGCGGTTCAAAGAGGCGGCCGAGGCTTACGAAGTCCTGCACGATCAGCAGAAAAGGCGGTTCTACGACGCTTACGGCCACGAAGGGCTGCGCAACACCGGGTTCAGCGGGTTCAGCGGCTTCGAAGACATATTCAGCTCGTTCGGAGATATTTTCCAGGAGTTTTTCTCCTTCGGCGGCTTCGGCGGGCAGGGACGGCCACGCACGGCGGCGAGGCCGGGCGACGATCTCATCTACGCTCTGGACCTTAGTTTCGAAGAGGCCGTTTTCGGGACCGAAAAAGAAGTCGAAATAGATACCTATGCAAGCTGCAAGCGGTGCGGGGGCACGGGCGCCGAGCCCGGGACCCGCGAAACCGTGTGCCCGGCCTGTCATGGGTCCGGACAGGTGGTGCAGTCCCAGGGGTTTTTCAGGATCAGCACCAGTTGCGCTCGCTGTCAGGGCACCGGCAAGGTGCTGGTTTCGCCCTGCGGGGACTGCCAGGGGCAGGGGCGCGTTAAAGAGAAAAAAAACGTGCAGGTGAAAGTGCCTGCCGGCGTCGATTCGGGAACGAGGCTTCGCCTGCGCGGAGAAGGGGAAAGCGGCTACCGGGGCGGGATGCCCGGCGACCTGTACGTGAAGATAAACGTGAAGCCGCACCCGTCTCTCGAACGCGACGGGGACAACCTGTACTGCAAGGTTTCGATCTCGTTTCTCCAGGCCATCCTGGGAGACAGCGTCGAAGTGCCTTCCCTGAACAAAGACCGCAAAACGATGCAGATCCAGCCCGGAACCCAGCCCGGTTCGGTGGTTCGGTTCGCGGGCGAAGGCGTCCCGAAGCTGCGCGGCTTCGGACGCGGCGACCTGTTCGTGGAAGTCGAGGTAAAGATACCCAAAAATCTGACGCCCCGCCAGGAAGAGCTGTTGCACGAGTTCATGGAAATAGAGCACGAAAAGGGCGGAGGCAAGGTGAAGCGGTGGCCCTGGAACCGGCACAGGGAACCCGAAAAAGAATCCATGGCCGGCGCGCACCGGGCTCGTCCCTAGGGACAGGGAGGCTCGATGATGGTT
>LUZZ01000476.1 GCA_001603845.1 Syntrophobacterales bacterium Delta_01
CAATCCCTTTGCGGGCATCCGGCCTCTGCTCCCGGATTCGGGAAGACATCGGTCGGCGTGCAGTGTGCTTGCCCTAACTCTTCCATCCTGCAGGGGGAATAAAGCAATGGTCATGCCAACCGGAAGGGCGCCTCTTTCGCCCGGCCGGCGGCGGTTTTCCGTACGCGCCTGTATGCTCCGGGCTTCAGAAGTGTAGGGAATTGGAGACACCGGGGGTGGGCCCCCGGCGAAGGTTCAGGAAGCCGCATTGGCCTTGAAGCTCGCGGGCTCCAGCCCGTATTTGTGCATGAGCTTGTAGAATTCCGCCCGGTAGCGGCCGGCGAGGGCGGCCGCCCGCGAGACGTTTCCACCGGTTTCCGTCAGCACCTGGATGAGATAGGCCCGCTCGTGTTCCTCCTTGGCCTGGCTCAAGGGCAGGAGTTTTTTCTTCTCGGGCGTGCCTTCGCCGCCTCCCAGAAACAGGAACTCGGAGGTGATCACCGTGTTGGTGGAAAGCGCCACGGCCCTTTCCACCACGTTGGCCAGCTCGCGCACGTTTCCCGGCCAGCGGTAGAGCATCAGGCGCTGCATGGCCTCGGGTGCAAACCCCTGGATGTCCCGGTTCATCTGGCGGTTGAAGTGCTGGAGGAAATGGCTTGCCAGCAGCGGGACGTCTTCTATCCTTTCGCGCAGGGGCGGCAGGAATATGGGGATGACGTGGATGCGGTAATAAAGGTCTTCGCGGAATTTCCCTTCGTGGATGGCCTTCCAGAGGTCGCGGTTGGTGGCCGCCACCAGGCGGATGTCCAGGTTGACGGGTTGCACCCCGCCCACCGCGTAGAACTCCCGGTTCTGGAAAACCCTCAGCAGTTTCACCTGGAGCTGCGGGGACAGCTCCGCTATCTCGTCCATGAAGAGCGTGCCGCCGTTGGCCAGTTGGAGCAGGCCCTTCTTGTGGCTGTCGGCGCCCGTGAACGCGCCCTTGACGTGCCCGAACAGCTCGCTTTCCAGGAGCCCTTCGGGGATGGCGCCGCAGTTGATGGCCACAAAAGGCCCGTCCGCGCGCGTGCTGCTCAGGTGAATGGCCTTGGCCATCAGCTCCTTGCCGGTGCCGCTCTCGCCGTACAGGCAGACGGTGGAGTCCATGGCCGCGATCTGGGCCACCTGGCTCAGCACGTGCTGCATCTTTTGGCTGGAGGCGATGATATTGTCAAAATGGTATCGCTCTTTTACGATATGGCGGAGCCGTTCCACCTCCACCTTGAGTCTCCCGACCTCCATCGCCTTTTCCAGCCGGTGCAGGAGGTCTTTGGCCTCGAACGGCTTGGTCAGAAAATCGTACGCACCCTTCTTGGTGGCTTCCACGGCGCGTTCGATGGTGCCGTACGCGGTGAGGATGATCACCGGAAGGTACGGCTGGACTTTGAGCAAGCTTTCCATCAGCTCGATTCCGTTCATTTCGCCCATCTTGAAATCGAGCACCGCCGCGCTGAATATATTGTCACCGGCGAAGCCGAGCGCCTCTTCGCCGCCCGAAGCGAGCACCACTTCGTAGCGGGCCGCTTCGAGGCGGGCCTTCATCAGCGTGAGCAAACCCCGATCATCATCTACTACAAGTATTCTTTCCGAACTCATAAGCAAGCCTCAGTACAAAAGCCCCCGTTCTTTCTTCTGGATTTCCAGGTCAATTTGCCGCGAGCGGTCCAACTGCCTGTTCAATTCTTTTATGGTTTCGTCTTTAACCCTGATCTGGTCTTCGAGCTGCTGGCGCTCGGCTTCCCAGTCTTCCCCCTGACCGGAATCGGCCGGTCTGGTCTGGTCGTAGGCGCCCGCCGCCCCTTCCGCCTGCTGCGGCTCCCCACGGTTATCACGCTTTTTCGGCCTTATCCTCACAATCTGCTTTTTCATCAGGTCCAGCATGAGCCGGGCCTCGTAAGCCCAGGGGCTTTCCGGGGCGCCCCTGATGAGGTCTTCGAGGTACTGCTTCCCTTTCCGGGGGTCGTGGTACGGGCTTTCGGAAAACGAGTACACAAAACCGAGATTGAAAAGCGCGGCGGCGCACCCTTCCGGTTCGCGGCAGGACTTCGCCGCTTCCAGGTTTCGTGCCAAAAACCCATCGTAGTCGCCATTTTTCATCACCGCCTGCGGCGGGAAGACGGGAGGCTGCTCGATGACGGTAGGCGCCGGCTGCGGCGCCGGCGGGCGGGCGCAGCCTGCAATCCAGACGGCGACGGTGCACACCGCCGCCAGCCTTATAATGGTTCGAACTTTTCTAAACATGGCAATCCGATTCGGAGGTGTCCGCGAATCGACCTCCCCGGCTTGTGCCGGGGCAGATCGGCAATGTAAAACAGAAAACGCATCCCTTGCCGGTGTCACTTTCGGCCCAGATGCTGCCCTTGTGGGCTTCTACGATGTGCCGGGCGATGGCCAGCCCCAGCCCCGTGCCCTGCAGTCCCTTCACCTTGTGTTTCCTGCTCTGGTAGAACTGCTTGAAAATATTCTGGAGTTCTTCTTTCGGAATTCCCGGGCCGTTGTCCGACACCTTGATCCAGACTTCCCTCGCTTCCCGGCCCTCGTTGGAGGCGAGATGCACGTCCACCAGGACTTCGCCCCCGTCCGGCGAAAACTTGAGGGCGTTGCTCAAAAGGTTGTCCATAACCTGCGCGATCCTGCGCTCATCGGCGAAGAGCATGGGCAGCTTCTCGTCCATATTCGTCTGCAGCCGTATTTCCCGCTTCCGCGCGATCAGCTCGACGGCCTTCACGCAGTTTGCCACCAGGCCGTTCAGATCACACATGGTAAAGTCGTAGTCCATCATCTCGGATTCCATCTTCGAGAGGTCGAGGATGGACGAAATGCACTGGAACAGGCGCTGGCTGTGGTTTCGGACCACTTCCAGGATTTCCTGCTGGCTCGCGGTGAGCGGTCCGGGGATGCCTTCCAGGAGGATCGCCGTTCCTTCCCGGATGGCCGTGAGCGGCGTTCGCAGCTCATGCGACACATGCGCGGTGAAATCGGCCTTCAGCCGGTCCAGGTGCTCCAGTTCCTCGCTCATCCGGTTGAACGACACGGTCAGTTCCTGCACCTCGGCGGGGCCCTTGATGTGCACGGACCGGGAAAACTCCCCCCGGCCGATGTGCTGCATCTCCTGGGCGAGCCGCTTGAGAGGGCGGCTGATCCCGCGGGCGTGCATGTACGCCAGGGCCAGCGCCCCGGCGATTCCTATGGTGGTCACCCACAACATGAATTCGGCCGCCGAATCGGCATGGTCCCTGGCCAGTGCCGTTTTCTCGGATATCGCCAGCTCCCGTATCCGGATCAGTTCATTGACCCGCTCGATGATGCTTTCGCTGGCGTTCGACTTGTGGTTGTCTCCTTCCGCAAGGCTGGATGCGGCAAGGAGGTCCCGCTCATACTGAGTGTGCAGGGCGCCGATTTCCCCCAGCAGGGTCTTTTCCCGCTTGCTGTCGAGCGCAAATTCGAGCTTGGAAAGCGAGTCCAGGAAGTCGGCCCTGTTCTTGACGTATTCCTCGCGAAACGAGCTGTCGTGGAGCAGCGAATACTTTTCGCCGTTTCGCATCTCGGCCAGAAACGACTTCAGGAGCTTTTTCTCCGCGTTGACGCAGGCGGCGTCCACGGTAAGCGCGTCGGAATTGAGATGGGAAACCAGGCGAAGCTTGCCCAGCGCATAGACGCTCACCACCATCACCAGGAGAATCATCGCGCTCTGGGCGATCATTACCCGCGAAAAGATCGTCAGTTTCATTTCGGTTTCGCCTACCAATCCCGGCCGGACGATCCGGCCCCGGAAACGTTTCTGAAAGTATGCCCTCATAGCGGGTAAGTACACGTTAGTAGAACAGATTCCGGCGCAAAGTCAATAACCGGCGAACGCCGGACACACCACAATCCCGCGAGACGAGGCCCGCACTGCCGCCGGGTTCCAGAAGCATGCCATTGCGGTCGACCGGGGGCGTTCCGGGGCTTTCCCCCGGTCCCCGTCTCCCCGATTTGCCCGGAAAGGCCGCGGCGAAATGTAGTCAAAAAGGTACGCTTAGTGTAGTCAAAATCCTACATTTTTCCACTAATTTTTGCGGATGTGGGTGGGCGGGGG
>LUZZ01000087.1 GCA_001603845.1 Syntrophobacterales bacterium Delta_01
CAGTCTCCCGATGTGCTCCTCCGCCTGTTCCACGGACCAGCCGAACTTCACCTGGCCATACAGGGAGATGAAACTCGAGACCCGGTAATTGGCCGCACAATGGACAAACACCTTCTTACCGTTCGATGCGTCCATGGCCTGAAAGAAGCACCTGAGGTCCTCACTTCCGGGCGCCTGGAAATCGACCGGGATGTGGCAATACTCCATACCCAGTGCCCGGACCAGCCCGGCCTCATCTTTGAGGCAATACCGCGGATCCAGAAGACCGAGGTTGATGACCAGCTCAAAGCCTTCTGCCGCAAGCTCTCGAATCTGTTCTTCGGACGGCTGGCCGGCAGTTGCAAGCTTATCTGAAAGTGACAGAAAACCTCTTATCGTCTCAATTCCCATAGCCGCTCGGATTCCATGGCCGTCATATTCCTGCTGCCAATATAAATCCGTCCAGGAGGCTGTCGGGTGAGCACAATCCCTGGACTGTCACCCAAACGTGGGGCCTCACAAATTAAGGTAAAACCACCAAAATCGTCCTTCCCGCAACGCGTCCGGGCGGGAATCCGGTGTCTTTCTGCCGGTCTGCTGGTTTCCGAGCCCAAGACCACGGATAGCACGGACAAGTCATTGTCCGTACGCGTAAGCGCAAGAGAAATATACGAAAGCGTCAAGCCAGTCCTGTTATCCTTGAACGCGGACGACCAGACAAATTAGCTGTGCCCTCCGCATCCCCCAAAACACCGAAGGCCGGGGGCAGAAGCCTCCGGCCTTCTTATCTATAAGAACCTGTTTTTTCAGGTGATTGACTGGCGGGGTGGAAGGGACTTGAACCCTCGGCCTCCGGCGTGACAGGCCGGCGTTATAACCAACTTAACTACCACCCCATTTATGGTAGGCGGAACAGGGCTCGAACCTGTGACCCCCGGCTTGTAAGGCCGATGCTCTCCCAGCTGAGCTATCCGCCCACGAACTGACCCGGAGCACGCTTTTGCCCCATGCGGCCCGAAGAAACCGCATTATTCCCATTCGAGCCTTATAAGTCAAGCAAGAATGTGCGGTGCCAAACAATTGCGCGCGGCGGCGCCGGCCTTTTTGCCCCGTGGCCGTCAGTGAGTCCGGATCTCCTCGATGCCGGACTTGCCGGGCTTGAAAACCGTTGCCGAAGGGGTCTCGACGGGTTCCGGCTCCTTGAAGAGCTTGTCGCCCTCCTTGAGGTCCAGGGCCAGGCGCAACACGTCGTCCATGTGATCGACCAGTTCCACGTTGATCTCTTCGAGGATCTTGGCCGGGATCTCCTTGAGGTCCTTGGCGTTTTCCCTGGGCACCAACACCGTCTTGAGCAGGGCGCGGTGGGCGGCGAGGGTCTTTTCCTTGAGGCCGCCGATGGGGAGCACGCGCCCCCGGAGGGTTATTTCGCCCGTCATGGCGAGGTCGCTCCGCACGGGGATGCGGCTAAGCGCCGACACGATGGAAGTCGCCATGGTGATGCCCGCCGAGGGGCCGTCCTTGGGGATCGCGCCCTCGGGGACATGGACGTGGATATCGACATTCTGGTAGAAATCGGGCTCGATGCCGAGCTGGTTGGCGCGCGAGCGCACGTAGCTCAGGGCGGCCTGCGCCGATTCCTGCATCACCTCGCCGAGCTTGCCGGTGATGATCACCTTGCCCTTGCCGGGCATCACGACGGTTTCTATCCCCAGGATGTCTCCGCCGAACTCCGTCCAGGCAAGGCCCATGGCGAGGCCCACCTCGTCTTTTTCTTCCGCCCGGCCATAACGGAACTTGGGGATCCCCAGGTATTCCTGGGCCAGGTCCTCGGTGAGGTCCACGTGAGTTTCCCGGCCGTGCCGGACCACTTCCTTGGCCACCTTGCGGCACACGGTCGCGATCTCGCGCTCCAGGTTCCTCACGCCCGCCTCCTTGGTGTAGTGGCGGATGATGAACAGCAGCATCTCGTCGGAGAACGTGACGTTTTCTTCACCGATGCCGTTGGCCTTGCACTGCTTCTTGATCAGGAAGTTGCGGGCTATATTGAGTTTTTCGAACTCGGTGTAGCCGGCAAGCTGGATGATCTCCATCCTGTCCCGAAGCGGAGGCGGAATGGAGTGCAGGGTGTTGGCGGTCGTGATGAAAAAGACCTCCGACAGGTCGTAGTCCAGGTCGAGGTAATGATCGTTGAACGCGAAGTTCTGTTCCGGGTCGAGCACTTCGAGCAGCGCCGCCGACGGGTCTCCGCGAAAATCCATGCTCATCTTGTCGATTTCATCCAGGCAGAAGACGGGGTTGTTGCTCTTCACCTTCTTGAGGCTCTGGATGATCTTTCCGGGCAGAGCGCCGATATAGGTGCGCCGGTGGCCGCGGATTTCGGCCTCGTCGCGCACGCCGCCCAGGGACAGCCGGATGAAGTTGCGGTTCATCGACCGGGCAATGGATCGGGCCAGGGACGTCTTCCCCACCCCCGGAGGTCCCACGAAGCACAGGATGGGGCCCTTGATCTTCTTTACCAGCGCCTGGACCGCAAGGTATTCGATGATCCTTTCCTTGGGCTTTTCCAGGCCGTAGTGGTCTTCGTCCAGGATGCGGCTGGATGCGTCGATGTCCAGCTTGTCCCGGGTTTTCTCGAACCACGGCAGAGAGAGTATCCAGTCGATATAATTGCGCACCACGGTGGCTTCGGCGCTCATCGGCGACATCAGCTTGAGTTTTTTGAACTCGGCGCGGACCTTCGCCCCGGCCTCGTGGCTGAGTTTCTTTTTCTTGATACGCTTTTCAAGCTCTTCGAGTTCGGACTTGAAGTCGTCCTTCTCGCCCATCTCTTTCTGGATGGCGCGCATCTGCTCGTTCAAATAGTACTCGCGCTGGGTCTTTTCCATCTGCTTTTTGACCCGGCCCTTGATGCGCTCCTCGGTCTGGATGATCTCGATTTCCGAACGGATATGCCCGAAAAGCTTTTCCAGCCGCTGCACGATGCTCAGCGTTTCCAGCAGCTTCTGCTTGTTCTCCAGCTTGAAGGGCATGTACGAAGAGACCGTATCCGCCAGCCGCGAAGGATTGTCCACCGCCGCCACGGCGTCCAGGATCTCCTGGGTGATCTTCTTGTTATGCTTCGAATAGGTCTCGAAAGAAGACCTCACGCCGCGGCTCAGGGCCTCGACTTCGATGGAGTCCTCCGCCGTTTCTTCGAGCCCTTCGAGCTGCACCAGGAAATGGTCCGGGTGCGGGATGAAATTGAGGATCTTCGCCCGGTGGTCCCCTTCCACCAGGACCTTGACCGTTCCATCCGGCAGCCGCAGGATCTGGAGTATATTGGCAACGGTCCCTACCCGGTAGATGTCGGCTTCTCCCGGAGTGTCCGTTTTCGCCTTGGTCTGGGCGGCCAGGAAGATCTTCTTGTCGGCCCCCATCGCCTTTTCGAGGGCGTTGACGGACTTGTCCCGTCCCACGAAAAGCGGCACTACCATTGAAGGAAACACTACTATATCCCGCAACGGAAGAAGAGGCAGCGTAAAGGTGTTGCTCTGGTTACCGTCTCTGGTGCGAGTTAATTTGAACAT
>LUZZ01000477.1 GCA_001603845.1 Syntrophobacterales bacterium Delta_01
GGCGCAGGAGGATCTGCTGGAACATGGCGTCGGCGATGCGGTCCTTGACGACGATCTTTCCCGCGGGGACCTTGCCGCCGAAGTCCTTCTCCACCTGCTCCTCCGTGACGCACCGGTCGCCGAACTCCTGGGCGGCCACCTCGTACCCCCACTTGCGGAAGGCGCCTTCGGTGAACTTCATGATGTTCCCCTTGTGGACCAGCGTCACCGAAGGAAGGTTGTGGTCGATGGCGTAGCGGATCGCCATGCGCACCAGCCGCCTCGTTCCCGTGACGGAGATGGGCTTGATGCCGATGCCCGAGTCGTTGCGGAATCCCGTTGCCCCCATCTCCTCCTTGAGGAAGCGGATCACCTTGAGGCAGTCCGGCGTTCCCTCTTCCCACTCGATGCCCGCGTAGAGGTCCTCCGTGTTCTCCCGGAAGATGATCATGTCCACGTCCTGGGGGCGCTTGAGCGGCGCGGGAACGCCGTCGAACCAGCGCACGGGGCGGACGCAGGCGTACAGATCGAGTACCTGGCGGAAGGCCACGTTGAGGCTCCGGAAGCCGCCGCCCACGGGCGTGGTGAGGGGACCCTTGATGCCGAGGCGGAAGTAGCGGAGCGCCGCGAAGGAATCGTCGGGAATGGCCGTGCCGTAGAGGTTCATGGCCTTTTCGCCGGCGAAGATCTCCCACCAGGCGAGGCGGCGTTTGCCGCCGTAGGCTTTTGTCACCGCCGCGTCGAGAACGCTCTTCATTGCGGGGGTGATGTCCACGCCCACGCCGTCCCCCTCGATGTAGGGCACGACCGGCTCGTCGGGCACACAGAGCGCGCCGTCGCGAAAGTCGATGCGGTCACCCCGCTCGGGTTCTGCGTAGTGCTTCAGTTCCAGATCCGCAAATCTTCCCATGGTTGCTCTCTCCTCCTTGTGCTCTTGCTCTGGTGTACGTCCCCGGGGCAGCGGGGAGTGTCGGTGATGCGCTCTTGTCGCGTGTTCTACGCAAACGGCGGAAGGCCGTTTTCGTACCGGAAATGCCCGCGTCGCCGGAAGAACGCTCCCGGAGCGGAAGCCTCGTTCCGCGTGCGTCGCGGACTCTAGGCACCCCGGGCGAGGCGCACCGCGTTGAGCTTGCCTCCAGCCCGGATGATCTCCAGATCTTCCTCGGCCACGGGGGTGGTGCAGCGCATGTCCTTTCCCTTCGTCTCGTTGCGCACGGCAAAGCTCTCCCCGGCCCGCACCGCGGCGGTGTGCAGGGAGAGGCGGTCCCCCTGGTCCAGTGCGTCGTAGTCCGAGGGATCCACGAAGACCAGGGGCAGAATGCCGAAGTTGACCAGGTTCGCCAGGTGGATGCGGGCGAAACTCTTCACCAGCACGGCCTTCACGCCCAGGTAGCGCGGCGCCAGAGCCGCGTGCTCCCGGCTCGACCCCTGACCGTAGTTGGCGCCTCCCGTGACGAAACCGCCTCCCGAGGCGAGCGCCCGGTCGGGGAAGGTGGTATCCACCACTTCGAAGACGTGCCTGGAGATGGCGGGGATGTTGGAGCGGAGCGGAAGCACCTTCGCCCCGGCGGGCATGATGTGGTCCGTGGTGATGTCGTCCCCCACCTTGAGGAGCACTTCTCCCTCCAGAATCTCCGGCAGGGGCGTCATGGCGGGGAGAGGGGCGATGTTGGGGCCCCGGCGGATGGTCACCTTTTCCGGCTCCGCGCTGGGGGCGACGAAGCGGCTGTCGTTCAGGACGAGCTGTTCCGGCAGTTCGAACCGGAAGGGAGGGAGCCCCAGCTTCGCCGCGAGTTCCCGGGGGTCCGTCAGCCTTCCCGTCAGGGCCGACGCGGCGGCTACCTCGGGGCTCACCAGATAGACC
>LUZZ01000478.1 GCA_001603845.1 Syntrophobacterales bacterium Delta_01
AAGGCGCTGGGCACGGGGCTTTCGGGGGCGGGCATCGACGGTTCGCTCGCCGAAATCGAAGTCGTGCCGGAAAAGTCCGGAAAGCCCCGGCTGTCGCTTACCGGGTGGGTTGCCAAGATCGGGCGGCGAAAGAAAATCGACCAGTTTACCGTGTCCATTTCACACTCCGCGGACTTTGCCGTGGCCTCGGTCATCCTGGCCGGGCAGGGGCCGCGGGACCCGGCGGCCTCCATCAGTGCCGACCGGTTGCAGCAGGGAGATTTGAGCGCATGAGATACCTCCTGGTGGACCGCATCACCGAACTGGAAGCCGGCGTCAGGATCGCGGGCGTGAAGAACGTGGCCATGAGCGAGGATTTCCTCGAATTTCACTTCCCCAAAAACCCGATCATGCCCGGCATCATGCTCCTGGAGTCCCTCGTGCAGCTTGCGGGCTGGTACGAGGCGGTTTCTTCCGGATTTACGAAATGGTTTCTGGTCTCGAAAGTGCTAAAATGCAGCTTTTACGGGTTCGTGCTGCCCGGTGACCAGGTGGGCCTCCGGGTTTCGGTGTCCGACGCCCCCGGCCAGGACATGAAGATTTACAGCGCGGTGGGGGAAGTCGGTGGAAAGCGCAAGATCCGGGCCGAGTTTCAGGGCAGCCTGGTGGGGCTGGAAACCATCGAGGAAGTCGAGGAACAGCGGCATCATTTCCAAATTTTAACCAGGGGGCTTAACTTCTAGATGTTTTCTCCTGCAGAGGTGGTGGTTACCGGCATGGGGCTGGTGACGCCCTTGGGCATAGGCGTCGAGAAAAACTGGGAGAACGTGCTGGCGGGACGTAGCGGGATATCGGCCCACCAGCGGGACGGCCAGCCCGAATTCCTGAAATATTTCGGGAAAGTGGAGGGTCTGGACCGGCTTGAAAACGTTCCCCGCGCCCTGGCCGGCCAGACCCGGTTCCTGAATCGGGGATCCGTTCTGGGCTTCCAGGCCGCGCGGGAGGCGGTCGAAGGGGCCGGGATCGAGCTTTCCGGCATCCCCAGGGAGCGCAGGGCGCTGTTTCTCGCCTCGGGGGATCTCACCCGGGTAAGCTGCGAATTCATGTACCCCGCCCTTTCGCGGGTGGCGGGCCGGGATGCCCACGAACTCGATTTCCCCGCCCTGAACAAAGCCGTGCTGGACAGGGTGAATCCTTTCTTTCTGCTCGAATCGATTTCCAATAACCTCTTCAGTTTCCTTTCCGCAGTGTTTGAATTTATGGGACCCAACACCAGCCTGGCGAGCCTTTCGCCCTGCGGGGCGAACGCCATCGAACTGGCCTGCCGCAAGGTGCGGGCCGGCGAGGCGGACGTGGCGCTGGCGGTGGGGTGCGGAAACTGGATCACCGAGATCCCGATGTACGAACTGGACGGGCTGGGAATTCTATCGAAATGCAGGCGGGGCGCCGCATCGTTCCGGCCGCTCGACCGGGGGCGGGACGGCTTCATCCCCGGCGAGGGGGGGGCCGCCATCCTGGTGGAGGAAGCCGGCCGGGCGCGCGACCGGGGGGCGCGGATCCTGGCCCGGATCGCCGGGCTTGGAAATACCATCGAGTTCCCGTCGCGCAGGGGGTTGAGCGTTCCGCAAAAGATAACCCGGAGGTCGATGGAATCCGCCCTGGAAGAAGGTGGAGCCCTCGCGGCGGACCTCGCGTTCATTTGCCCTCACGGGAGCGGAACGCGCAAGGGCGACCGCTCGGAGCTGCAGTCCATTGCCGAACTGCTGGGCGACAAGAGAGGCAATGTCCCGGTATGCGCTCTCAAGCCCTATACCGGCCACATGGGGGCGGCGAGCGATGTGTGTGAAATAATCCTGGGGATCATGGCCGCATCCGGGGGAGTGGTCCCCGGCACGCCGAATTTTTCGAAAGCGGGACGCGACTTCGAAGACCTGAAAATTTCCGCCTCGGTGCAGAAGACCGCGGGAAAGCGTTTCCTTTCGGTAAGCTACGGGATTATCGGCCAATCGTCCTGCGTGCTGGTTGAGACTGCGTAAATGACCAAAAAAAAGAAGCTGATTCACATCCTGGAATTCGTGGGGTTTTGCGTGGCGATGGCCGCCGCCAGGATTTTGCCCCCCCATAGTCTTCGCGCCGTCTGCCGCCTGATCGGAAGCCTTTACTACAAGATTTCGTACCGGCGTGAAATCGCTCTTACAAATATCAGGAACGCCTTGGGCGACCAGTTGGGCGAGGCCGAAGTGAGGCGGATCGCGCTGGCGAGTTTTCACTCGCTGCTCTTCACCGCCGCCGAAATGATGAGTTCGCCCTTTCGCCTCAAAGGGGGCCGGGTGAGAAACACCCGGTACCGGACGGACCACGTGGAAGAGCTTTTCCGCAAGGCCAAAAAAATCCACGATGAATCCGGCGGGTGCATTTTCGTCACGCCCCACCTGGGCAACTGGGAACTTCTCCCCTACGTGAGCGCTCTCATCGGCATTCCGCTTGCGATCGTGATGCGCCCCCTGAACAATCCTTACCTGGACCGCGTCATTTTTTCAGGCCGCCTTGCCAGCGGCCAGATGCTGGTGCCCAAACGAAAAGCCATGTTCACCCTGGTGCGGATACTCCGGCGGGGCAGGTCCATAGGAATGCTTCCCGACCAGAGCACCGGCAGGGGGCTTCGCATGAAATTTTTCGGCCGCCTGGCCACGGTGACCCCCATCCCCGCCATCATGGCGGTCACCTACCGGCGCCCGGTGGTGGTGGTGGCCGCCTGCCGGACCCAGGACCCCTATTATTTCGAGGGGTTCGTCTCCGACCCCATCTACCCGGTGTCCGACGCTTCCGACCCCCGCGGCGAACAGGCCGATATCGTCAGTATTACCCGCCAGATAAATGAGCGCATGGAGGAAATAATCCGCAAATACCCCGAACAATACCTGTGGATGCACAACCGGTGGAAGGGATCGAACCTGAAACAGGTTTTCGAGGGGATCGGGAACTCCCGGGGCTGAACGCCCGCAAAGTGAGGCGACACGGGAGGGGGCGTGTACCCTAACGCGCAACCTGCCTCAGCAGCCGGTCAAGAAAGACAGCGGCCGTGAGATCTTCTGCGGGTTCCCGGTAATTTTCCTTTTTGTCTGCATTATCCTGATCGGCCATCATAAAGCATGCGGCATTGTATTGGCGTTCGAGCACCAGTTTTCTGCATAAGATTTCATACCGCGTGGAGTAGGTGGTGTTCCGGAATTCCGGCAGGACTTTGAAGTGAGGTTGGTTTAGTCGATTTCCCCTGGTTCTTGATTCCGGGCAATCCTGGAGCAGGAAAAGGTATCCAAGCCAGGGAGAAATCGAAGGGGCCAAGGCATTCTCGCGGAAAGCAGTCCACAGATCGACTGCGTTGCCAATGGCTTCCTCGGCTCTATTGTTTACGTTGTTGTCAAAAGATCCGACCTGGGACTTCAGTTCCAATGCCGCCATCAAGCTGTCCCCGTGCTTCACGATGATGTCCCATCTTTTGGTCGGCCTGTAGTATCCCGGCAGTTCAAGGCATCTTTTAAAGTAGATATCTTTGGAATCCACCCCCGCCATTGTCATCAGCTCGGCTATTTTGGCTATAAAGCCGTCCATCTGTCTGCCGCCTGTAACGGATGAACGTGCGCCTTGGTCCGATATTCCGCGATCCTGCTGCGTGGAGGACTGCCGGGACCGGGTGCGCCAAAAATATTTCACCGCATCAGAAAATACATACGGCTCTATCTCGAACATCGTGTCCCCTCGAAAGTACACATTCAATGCCGCCGCTGATCGAATTAAGGCGAAGCTGGCGTTCGGCCATCTTCAAATAAGACTCCTCGATCTCAAACCCAATGCTGTTACGTCCCCATTTGCAGGCGGCGACGTTGGACGATCCCGTGCCCATGAACGGATCGAGCACGGTGTCTCCGGCAAAGGAAAACATCCGGATCAGCCGTTCCGCCAATTTTACGGGATAGGGGGCCGGATGGTTACGAGTGGATGCTCCGCCCAACGTCCAAATCTGGTGAAACCATTCGCGGTGGTTCTCTTCAGAGATAATCGACAGCACCCTTGCCTTCAGGTCCGGCTTGCGATATCCCCCGGGCTTGCGCTGGAACAGGATGTATTCGATGTCGTTCTTTATTACGGAATTCGGTTCATAGGGTTTTCCGAGGAAATTGGTTCCCCTTGGAGCTTCGAATTTCGCATTGGCTATCTTGTGCCAGATAATGGGAGCCAAATTGTCGAAACCAAGGCTTCGACAATGCTCTTGAATGCCGGCGTGAAGGGGGAAGACGACGTGGCGGCCATATCGGCGGCGGGG
>LUZZ01000088.1 GCA_001603845.1 Syntrophobacterales bacterium Delta_01
CTCAGGATACAGAGAGATCGTATGGCTTCTTCATCGAAGGCATACCTGCCGTTTATGTCGCATCCGGTATCGACCAGGTAGCCGTAAGTATTTCCTTCGGCCGTGGATACGAATATATCGGCAGGAGATTCCTCCTGGACTTCCAGTTTTTCGCCGACACTGCCCAGCATCAGGTGACACTGTTTGTGCACTAACCTTCTCATTTTTATTCGCAATAACCGGAGTTCGCCGATATCGTGCCTCCGACCAACGGCCCGGATGACTTGGTCATAAATGTCGGTACCGTGTATATAGTTCCGTTTACCTTTAAACAGGAACGAAAGGTCAATTTGTTCCATAGCCGCTCCTCTCATTGGACTGGCGTAAAGAATTCCCGGAAAATGATGAAGGATGTATTTATCTATTTTGCAGCGGATGAGGATTTTAAGTATCGGTTAGAAGCTGATCTCATTACAAAAACCGGTATGGCTATCGTAAGGGACAGGGGCCTGCAGGATTTCGCCGCCCGTCCGGGCCTGGTTGCCATTCCAGTCTGCCCTGTACCTCAGATGTTTGAGATTTAAACGCAAGTAGTGGTTTGTGCATACGATGGCTCCGGCAAAGATGCTGAACAGCAAAAGAAAATTCACCGACCGGAACGCCGTCTGGAATTGTGCGTAGAGCAACATTCCCGCCATGCCGGAAATTAACGGAATAAGCTCTTTTTTAATTCCGGGAGGAGCGATTCTGAAGGCGGAGCGCAATTCCTTCCACAAAGAGAGTAAAAACCACACAAATGCCAGAAGTCCGGCCAGGCCGAAATCCAGCAGCAGGTAGGTAAACATGTTGTGCGTAAAGCCGCCCTCCCAAATCTGGGCGGAACCGCCGGCCAGGCTCCGTACATAGGTCCAGCGGTATCCCAGTCCATTGCCCATTATCAAAGAAGGGCCGAATTTGTCGAATATGGCTCTCAGCTCCTGTATGTGAGGATTGGTATCGTCGGTCGATTGTCCGAATCGATTTGCGTACGCCACATACACCATGTCTCCCAGTTGGGAGGCTCTTTCCGACATTGTCCCGACAATCGGCACCAGCGTGGAAGCAATCAGGGCGAAAATAACTATTCGCTTTGCCCAGAGCCGGGCATTGCCCAGAAAATAGGCCAGTCCCCCGGAGATCACGATCAGGGAAAGAATGGCACTCCTCAGGAAGCTAAAAACTACCACTGCAAGCAACCCCAGCAAGATACAGACGTCCAACTTGCTGGCAAACCCGTCGACGGCGTATCGTCCCATGAAATAAGCGGGAAGCATGATGGTCAGCGTGCTGAACGCACCGTCCCCGAGGCTGCTGCGGATGTCCTGGTAATTGCCCCCGCCCATCGCGCTGGAAATGCCGGGCGCTATGGAGCTGAAAACACTGGCGCAAAGCAAAATGGCCGTGATGCGCAAAAGCCAGTGCAGGGCTTTCAACCCGTGCGGCACCGGGAAATATAATAAAATTATCGGGAACATGACCATATTCAAAAAAGGGACCAGGCCGCGAAATATGGTACCGGGGCCGGTACCGTTCAAAAAGCTTACCGGCATCGAAAAAAAGACAATGGTGCAAAAGAGAAAGAATGGTTTCAGCACCCTCCCCTTGGTCGAGAAGGAGGCTTTCAGCAGAGCCCACCTGAGCAGGCTTGCAAACACGATGATACAGAACAGGCCGATGTATACGATATGGCCCGGCTCGATATTCTGCGGCGGCGTGGGCACAAGGAAGAACGCAGCCGGAACAAGACCGAACACCCCCAGTAACGACAGGGGGAGATATTTGAGCACGGAATTTCCGCTTAATAACATAGGGTCCTCACCTCACCGGCTGTCTTTCGACGCTGCATCGGAGATGATGCCGCGTCTCCGGCCACACCCGCTGTATCAGGCCACCCGCAATGCATCGGCCAGCGACTGGGATACCTTTGCCAGGGTGAGATTTTCTTCCGCAAAAGCCCTTCCTCGATAGCCCATTTCATCCCGGGCGGAAGAAGGCAACGCAGCCAGTTTGACCAACTCGTCGGCGAGGACTTCCGGCTCATCGGAGCCGACCGTGATGCCGCATCCGATCTGGTCGATGATGCTTTTCGGATGCCGGCCGAAACGGATTATAGGGCGCCCGGCCGCCAGGTAATCGGCCAATTTGTTGGGAAAAATCCCGTAGCGATGCACCGACAGGGGTTTGCCGATCCACAGAAATGCGTCGGCCTTGCATAGATATTTGGGTATTTCGAAGTTCGGTACGGCGTTTTCGAAGCGGATGCAGTCCAGGCCCAGCCGGCGTGACTCCTCCATGAGCCGCGGCTTTTCGATGCCGTCGCCGACTATTGTCAATTCAATATTGTCTATCCCTCTTCTCTGCAGCTCGTCGAAGGCCCTGATTGCCAGGTCGAGATCGTTGGTCGGACCGTGGCCGCCTATATAACAGAGCTGGAACCGATTTGAAGGCTTTCTGCCGTTGCCTGAAAAGTCGCGCAGGATCATATCGGTGGACCGCCCCACGAAGGCCGCTTTATCCCGCAAGCCGATTGCGGCCAAATAACTTTCGAACATCGGTAAGGGACTGATAATTTTATGGGCCTTGCGATATAAAAACAGCTCGCAGCGTTTCAACATTCCGAAAAGCGGATTATGTTCGCTGATTACCCCCATATCGGCGATACCCTGAGGCCAGATATCCGCCACCTCCAGCACGAAACGGGCCTTGAACTTCCTGCTCGCCAGGTAGGCGGCAAAGGGCAGGAAAAGAGGCACGCTGTTCGCCAGAATCACTTCGGGCCGGCTTACCTCCCGGCCGGCTATCCTGCCGGCAATTTTCCAGAACTTGATCGCCAGTGAAAAAGTGTCGGCAACCCGCCGCCAGTCGTTTTTGTAATAGGGAAATCCCTTGATCCATACGATCTTAAAGCCATCTTCAGACTCGATTAGATGGGAAGCGGCTCTGAAATCCCGTATGTATTGTTTGGTCCTGTGATTGAATCCTGAAACGAACAGGGTGACGTCATGCCCCCGTTCGGCAAGCCCCCTCGCAAACTCGTACTGGCGAATGCTGCCCGGCAGAGACGGGTCGGCGGCATAATGTTTGACAATCCATATTGACGACATCAAGCTCCCTCCCTGAGGCGTTGAATATTTACAAACCGTTCCTCATCCGTTATCGGCTGCCACCAGAAAGGATGCGTCAGGACCGTCAGATGCCGCTGCACTCCTATATGCTGACAAACACAACCGCGCCTCCAATGGCGATTCGAATCGGAAACATAAAACCGGTCCTGGACAAAGCCCGCTTCGTCGCCCCTGTAGCTGAAACCAAGCGCCTTCAGTTCGCCGGGAGTGAACTGCCCCAACTGCAAGGCCAGTTTGGGAGTGTGCGAAACGAGTCCGCGGACCGGTTTCCGTATCACTGCCTCCAGGACTGTTTTGGCCCGTCTCAGGAGATCGAAGCGGTTTTCCCTGGTAATCAAAGCCACCTGGGGTTCATAGTGGAGCCCCACTTCGACGCCCCATGCCATGTACTGGTCCAGGAGTGCATAGTTGCACACGCTGAAGATATTGTAGCCCTGGGCATGGACGCGAACGAAGATCGTCGAGCGGATTCCGAGCGAATATTCGAGCTTGAGCACCGGCAGCGCTTTTTCCAGCGATAAATCGATATCGTGGCGCAGCAGGATCGTCGGTTCGCTGGTGGGGCCTTCCCGCCGCCATTCCCGATGGGTCAGGAACCGGTAGCCCATCCCCAGTGCCCGAAGAAGAATGGAGCGGTAGTGATCGAGACTGAATGCACAGGGCACTGCCGGAACCGGGTTCACGAGGGCTCTTTCAACGGACATGGCTGAATCCTCCGCGCAGTCCCATGGTTCTATTTGATCCGCCTGGCGGGAACGCCGACGAAGGTTTGGCCTTCCGGGACGTCTTTTACCACGACGGCCCCGAACCCCACGGTCGCATTCCTGCCGATCCGGACCCGGTTGAGGACCGAACAGCCCGGGGACAGCCATGCGAAATCCCCGACGGATACCTGGCCCGACAACTGTACGCAAGCGGAGATGAACACGTGGCGTCCCACCACGACGTTATGGCCGATACTGGCCAGGTGTCCGACCTTGGTCCCCGCGCCGATGCGGGTTTCCGTCAGGGCGCCTCGAACGATTGTCGCATTGGCGCCTATTTCCACCTCGTCTTCGAGGACCACCCTGCCCAATTGAGGGAACACCTCGAACTCTCCCGCTTCGTTGCGTTCGAACCCCTGGCCCTTGCAGCCGATGACCGCGCCGGGCTGGATGTAGACGTTCTTCCCGATCTGCGAACCGGCCCACACACATGCGCGGGCTTCGATGATCGTCCCGTCGCCGATGCACGCCCCCGGCCCGATATGCGCCATCGGCCCGACGGACACGCCCGCGCCCAGCACTGCCTGCGGGTCCACCACCGCCGTCGGGTGGATGCCCCGGACTTCCCGCACCACGAAAAATTCGTTGAGGCACCGGATAAAGGCCAGCCTCGGATTGCCGACGATCAACAGGCACTTGTCACGAGCAAGGTCTTCCGGGTTTGGAAGACCTTCCCGGCAAAGAATCGCGCCGGCGCGGCTGGCGCCGACGGCCTCCAGAGCTTTTTCCGCGAGAAAGCTGCAGAAGGTCAGATGATTTTCACCCGCTTCCCGGATGGTATGCGGGCCGACCAGGCACCGGTCGGAATCGCCGTAGACGGCGAGAGGCCCCAGGAACCGGATTATCTCCCTGCAGGAGACTTCGGCCCCTTCCCTGAGTCGATAACCGGCCTGGTTGGTTAAATCCGGCATTCCCGAACGGCCTCCACTATCCTGCCGGTATCTTCCGGGCTCAGTCCATGGTGAACGGGGATGGCCAGGATATTGGCGGCCACGGCCTCGGTGACCGGGAGTTCCTGGGGACCGTACAACTGCTCGAAAATCGGTTGCTGGTGCAGCCCGCGCGGGTAATGGACACCACTGGCGATGCCTTTTTCCTTGAGCTTGGCGGCCAGGATGTCCCGCCCGCAGCCGAAATCCGCCGGGTCCACCGATACGCAGAACTGGTGCCAGGCATGTTCCCCGTAAGGCGTGGTCTTCTGGAGCCTGATGCCCCGAACGGAAGCCAGCCCACGGGTGAGAGCGTCCGCGTTTTTTCGCCTTTCGGCCAGCATCGCATCCAGGCGCCCGAGCTGTTTTCGGCCGATAGCCGCTTCCACATCCGTCATCCGGTAATTCAGGCCGAGCATCGTGTGGCAGTATTTCCCCGTTTGGCCGTGGGAGCGCATGTAGTACATCTTTTCATAGGATTCCCTGCTGTTGGTGCAGGTGATGCCCCCTTCGCCCACGAACATATTTTTAGAGGGATAAAAAGAATAAGCCACAAAATCATCCGCCGACCCGACGTCCCGCCCGCGCCAGGTGGCTCCGTGAGCCTGGGCCGCATCCCACACGACCTTCAAACCATGGCTGCGCGCAAAATCCTCGATGGCGGTGAAATCCACCGGATTGCCGAAAAGGTGGACCGGAGAAATCGCCCTGGTGCGCTTCGTCAGGCGTTTTTCGGCATCTTTTAAGTCGATGAGCAGCGTTTCGGGATCGATATCGCAAAATACCGGCCGCCCCCCCGTCATGGTGACGATCGAGCCGGTGGCGATGAACGTGAACGACGGCACCAGCACTTCGTCGCCCGGCTGCAGAAAACTCAGGTAGGCCAGGTGGAGAGCGGCGGTGCCGTTGGCGCTGGTGACCGCGTATTCCGCTCCCACCTTTTGCGCGAATTCCCGTTCGAACGCCTCGCACTGTTCACCCTGGCGAAGTTTGCCGGACCGCATGACGTCGACCGCCGCGCCGATCTCTTCTTCCGACAGGCATATCTTGGAAATTTCTATTTTCTTCACCGGATCACCCCTCTTATTTCCTCCATCAGCTCCAGAAGACGAACCGACTCCTCCACCGTGCAGCGCCACGGCTTCTGCCGGGTGCGGACAAGGTGGACGAATTCCGCCATCTGGTTTTCGAAAAGATTTCCCGCCGGGATTTCGAGATTGGTCCTTCCGCCGGGATGTCCCGCGGTCGGCTTATCCAGGTATAAGAAGGAAGGCATGTAGGGTTGGATGGAGCCCATGAAAGTGCCGTTTTCACCCTGGACCTCCGCATATTGGCTGAAAGCGGGGGTGATGAGATCGGCCTGGCAGGTTACCATGACGTTGCTTTTGGTCATGTAGTTGATCACGATATAGTCTTCCGCGTCCACTTCGACCAGTTGATCCTGAAAGTACCTCCGGGGCCGGAGAAGTTCTTGCGTCACGTTGAACACCTGCTCCACCGGGCCGAAATACCAGAGTGCCAGGTCGAGCATGTGGACGAGCATTTCGCTGATGGCCCCTCCGCCGTTTTCCCGCCGATGTTTCCACACCTGGTGGCTGCCGCGGCCGCCCAGCCGGAAAAGCGCCCCCCGCACCCGTCCCAGATCGGGGCTTTCGCCGGAAACGGCGGTGTCCTTGAACAGATTGTGGGCGTATTCGAATACGGAGGCGAAACGATAGATGAAACCGACCATCCCGATGGTATCGCGAGCGCGCAGCCGTTCGGCGATCGCCCTGGCCTGCGCGGCGCTTTCGCAAAGAGGTTTTTCGCAGAAAAAATCCTTGCCCGCAGCGATGGCGCACAAAGCCAGGTCATAATGCGCCGGGGTGGGAGTGCAGATATCGACCGCCCTTATGGACGGGTCCGCAAAGATATCCTCGATGCGCTCGACCCGCTTCACGCCTTCCTTCGCCGCCAGTTCCTCCGCACGGTCCGGTTCGATGTCGGCAAGGACGATTTCAAGTTGAGGCAGCTTTTTGAAACCGGAAATATGTTTGGGCGCCTGCTTGCCGCAGCCGATGACGGCAATCCGCAAATTACTCATTCAGATACTTCCTCCAGGAAAGAGCCATATTGACTTCGCGCAGCTTCGGGGGCAGCGGTTCGAATCGTGCCGGGATCCCTCTGGCAAACGATTGGGGAGGCATGTCGGCGGTAACCACGGCTCCGGCCGCTATGAACGACCCTTTGCCGATGCGAACGCCCGGACAGACGATGACCCCGGCGCACAAGCTCACCCCGTCTTCGATGATCGGCCCTTCCGGGGCGTACAGGTCCCGCATTTTCAGAGGATACCGGTCGTTGGTCAGGGTCACATTGGGACCGAAGAACACGCGGTCGCCGATGGTGACATGGGTGCACAGGTAACAATTCGATTCTATTTTGACGTAGTTTCCTATGGTGAGGTTTCCATCGACCACCGTGTTGGTCCCGATCACCACGTGATCGCCCATGGCGGTATGCTCCCGCACCAGGACATTATGGCCCGTTTGAAAATGGTCGCCGATCCGGACGTCTCCGTAGATCACCGTACCGGAACGTATATTGGCAAAGTTTCCGAGCTTGGCGGGCTCGGCTTCGGGCTTGTATCTGAAACCGACGGTGCAGTTTTCGTGGAACCGGCAGTCTTTGCCGGTCGTGAAATTGGAATCGGGCATAAAACGTCCCTTCTACTGCTGAGTTATCCGCAAAATAGTCCTGTTTTGACAGTGTTCGGGCGAGACGGGCGTCACCCCCCGCAATGCTTCCGAGCCGGGATCCGGTGTCTTCGCCGCGGTTACAATACGCGGGAGCGGGTAAACGGCAAAGACGCCGGATTCCCGCCCGAGAGCACTGCGGGAATGACAATTTCTTAGGGAGATTTCACCTGATCTATAAGAACATTAATTGATGAGATTCCATCCGACGCCGCGCGCGGCACAAGACGAAGACGGCAATGGAGCGGCGCGCTATGCCGGCCCCGGCGAGTTGAGGCCCTTACCGCGCGACTTGAGCAAATCCAGCGCCCTGCGAAGCACTCGAACGGATATGAAGGCGTGGGACCAGATTCCGACCTTCTTTCTGACCAGCAGGATTAATAGGACGCTCTGCACGGCAGTGGAAAGCCCGGACGATATGGCCGCTCCGCTGAGGCCGTACCAGGAGGTTGCCAGGTATATCGCGCCCACGTGCACCACGCTGTAGAGGGCGCTGATGACCATCAGCGTATTTTGGTACCCCGTCATCATCAGGAGAAGGGGGGCCGAGCCGGCCATGACCCGCGTCGCCTGGCCGACCACCAATGCCGCCAGGATGGGCGCAGCCTGGACGTAATAGGTCCCGTAAACCAGGCGCAGGATCAAACCGCCCGCCAGCAGGAAGCACAGGGTTACCACGAGGGCCGGGATGGAAGTGGCGGCGGCCATCGCCTGGCAGGTCGTCTGGAGCCGCTCTTTCCGGGGCTCGTGATGCAACTGCACGATGAAGGGCGGCAGCACCGCCGCCGAAAGGCTGGTTAAATTGGTCATCAACGTCGCCAGGCGTTGGGCGGCGCCGAACAGCGCCACTTCGCCTCCCGGCAGCAGTATGCCCGTTATCCACAGGTCCGCCTGCAAGATAATGGTGGTGAGCAAATTGGAGAGCATCATCGGCACGGATTCGGCGACGAAGCGGGACCATGAGGGACGCACGCTTCCCGGGAAGGGAGCAATTTTTACGATTTTCTGCCTCAATGCCGCAAAGCCGATGGCCACATTGATGGCGCTGGCGCCGGCCAGGATGAACAGGATGATCCTTAAATCCGTATGAATCCCGATAATAACGAGCACCGCAAGGAAAACAATCGACACCGCGGCTTCCAGCGGCCCGTTGAAAATGGAAGCCAGCCGGATATCGCCGAACCCCCGAAAGGACTCCGTGACGACGGCCCTGTAAGTGTGAACAAAGACCCAGACGGCCACCGGGAAAAGCACCGACGTCAACCGCTGCGAATAGAAGACGTGGGCAGCTACCCATTCCCCTGCGGGCGACAGAATGATCAGGGAGAATACCACACCGCCGGTACCGGCCACGACCAGGCTGGCCTGGATTATCCCCCGCACCCGATGATATTCATGGGCGGTGATCGCCTCGGAAATCAGCCTGCATCCATTGACGGGCGAACCCATCCTGGCAAAAAAGGCACCGATGGTCACAAAACTGTATACCAGGAAAAAAGCCCCCAACTGATCCGGAGGCAATACCCTGGCCAATAGCGCCAGAACGGCCATGTAGGCTAAAAAAAAGCCGCCTCGGCCCATGGTGGCCCAACCGATACCGGAAATAAGGCCCCGGACGATTCCTTTTTCATGCATCAGCGCTGATCCACAATATTAACGAGCGATAAAAGAGACTCGGGATTCCATGAGGGTCACGGCCGCAGGTTCGACGGGAGTCAATTTCACCCCACCAGGGCAACCTATTGGGGACACTTTGTATCCGATCGTACCCGGTCGATGACTTGGAAGAATTTCTTGCCCGTTACGGGGTCGAACGGATCGAAATGGGCCTCCCTTGCTGCATAAATCCAAATATACCGGTAATTTGAAAAAAGAACCCGGAGGAAAGGGGCCATATCCTCAACGGACTTTATGCGGCTTCCTTCGTACTGGGCCTTGAACCACGGCCCCAGTTGTTCGGAGTTGTCGATGAGAGTGGTCGTCCCGGCGGGAATCAGCCTGTCGGGATATTGGGGCAGCCACCGGCGGAGTGTTTCCTTTTGGTTTGCGATGGCCCCCTCAAGTTCGGGAAGTGTTTTGTGGACGTATCGGACGGTCTTTTCGCCCCCTTCCACCACTTTGAATTTCATTCCGGAGTGCACTGCCGCTTCCAGCATGCCCCGGACGATATAGCCGCAGGCTGAATCCGGTTCGATTGCCGAAAACCAAAGAGTTGCCTCCGGGTATTCGTCGTTGACGATTACGGCAAGTTCCTGCCCTATCTGTTCCAACCGGCGGACGATTTCCGGGCCGGTTTTACCCTGCAGCCGCCGGAGGCTGGGGATCCACCTGGCACCCGGGTTATTGTAGGCTTCATGGTCGATGATGATGCCGGGAGAGCCGAAGGTACGGGCGACTTTCAGCGCCTGCCGGAAAAGGCCCTTGAACGCGGAAAGCGCCCCCTGTTCATCGTAGAGGTCCATTCCCTTGATCGCAGTGAAGTGGGTTCGTTCGCTATCCGTCATCAGCGAATAGACCTTCCTTCCTGCAAGACTCGGCCCTCCGAACATGCGATTGAGGAAAATCCAAGGCCAGATGTCCTTTTGAGCATACCGGCGCAGTTCCCTTATCCTGTCCAAATACTTATCATCATCCGGCGCCCGTGCCGCCCTTCTCCCCAGGCTCAGCATGGCCCCGATGCCGTCGAACGGGGTCGCATTCGCCTTTTCCAGCCATTCTTTCGTAATCTGGTCCAGGGACGTGACGGAATACCAGGATACCACCAGCAGATAGGGGCAGTGCCGCTTTTCGGCAAAGGAAACGCCCGGCCTGGCGGCAAGAGCCAGGAAGCAGGCAAGAAGAACGCAAACCTGAAATGACTTATGGTTTTTCATCTCAAAGCGCAATCGTGCTTTCTCGGCCCCGCAGGCCGGAATACCCCGGGCGGCGGCAGAGGCCGTCGTTTTGCCCCGGCTCAGTTGTTGATCACGTGGAGGTAATCGACATCGGGCAGTTCCGGTTTGCCCTTTTCGTCGGGCCAGTAAATCTGGCGCGGCTGATAATCGCCACCCTTGCGGGACCGGAACAGCAGGTTGCTCCTGTCCAGAAACTGCGTGAGCTGTTCCTGGCTGAGAGGCTTCACGTTGGCGGAATTATAAGGTCGTTGCACATCTTCCGAGACGACGTTGGGATAAGTGTACTCGATATCGCGGTACAGGCTGGTAAAGGCCGGACGAATGACGAAATAGTTTTCCAGCTCCCAGGAACGGCTCATTTCCTCATGGGTCATGAGTTCCTCGTAGAGCTTTTCTCCGGCCTTGGAGCCGATGACCGTAATTTCGATATCGGAGGGGTCGTACCCGTATACGGGAGCCAGTTCCCGGATCATCACCTCGGCAAGATCCTTGATCCGGATCACCGGCATTTTGGTGACAATCACCTCGCCCCCCTTGGCAAGTTGCGATGAGTCGATGACCAGCCGGACCGCTTCCTCGAAACTCATGATGAACCGGGTCATATCCGGATGTGTGAGGGTGACCGGGCCTCCCTGCCGAATCTGTTCCCGGAAAATGGGCACGACCGACCCCCGCGACCCCATGACATTGCCGAACCGGGTCGATGCCAGCACCGTACGATGCCCTCTCAGGCTGCTGTTTCCGGCAGTGATCAGCCGTTCGCCCATCAATTTGCTGGTCCCCATCACGCTGGTGGGATTGACCGCCTTGTCGGAGCTCGTGAAAACGACCGTCCCCACGTTATTGTCCAGGGCGGCCTGGACAATGTTTTGGACGCCGAGGATATTGGTCATGACCGCTTCGAAAGGGGACCTTTCGCAAAGGATCACGTGCTTGTAAGCCGCAGCATGGAATACGATATCCATACCTTCCATCTTGCGGTTCAGCTTCATCCGGTCTCTTACATCGGCCAGAAAATAGCTGGTATTTTTATGCCGGTGAAACTTCTGTTCGAGAAAGAACAGCTCGCTTTCGTTGTTATCGAGCGCGATAAGCTCACCCACGCCGTAATGTTCCAATAGTTGCCGAACCAGTTCTCCACCTACTGTGCCGCATGCACCGGTGACCAGGACGCGACTGTTTTTGAAAAATGAATTCAACTGATCCTCCAAAAATGAAAGATATATTCCCTGCCCGCGGGGAACATCGCCCCCAAGGGTTCTGCAGCCCTTATACATGCCGGATCTTGCCGGGCTCCATGGTTTCCTGTTCCATGAGTAGTTTGTGGCAGCCGGGTTCCTCCAGGACACAATCGGTTTCCTGCGGGGTATACTCCGGCACCATCTGCCGGAATTTCCGCTTGATGGCCGCCGGATCGTGAGTCCGGGCGATCCGGCACAGGTCGTCGAGTTCGCGGTCGAGCCGGGCCTCTTTCGCCGCCGGGTCGGCCGGGGCTTTCGATCCGTTGCCGTTCGCCCTGAGCACCATGATTTTTTCGTGCACCGTTCCCGTGACGTCTTCGTCGCAGGTGATCAGTTCCTCGTAGAGCTTTTCGCCGGGGCGCAAACCCGAATAGACTATCTCGATGTCGCGGCCCGGTTCCTTGCCCGACAGGCGGATGAAGTCCCGCGCCATGTCGTCGATGCGGATGGGCGTTCCCATTTCCAGCACGAACACCTCGCCGCCGCTGCCCATCGCCCCGGCCTGCAGGATGAGCTGGGCCGCTTCCGGGATGGTCATGAAGTAGCGGGTGACCTCGGGATGGGTGACGGTGACCGGGCCGCCGTGTTCGATCTGCTTCCGGAACAGGGGGATGACCGACCCCGACGAACCGACCACGTTGCCGAAGCGCACGGCCATGAAACGGGTGCCGTTTCGGCCGATGGACTGCATGATAATTTCGGAGAGGCGTTTGCTGGCCCCCATGACGTTTGTGGGACGCACCGCCTTGTCGGTGGACACCAGCACGAAGCGCCCCACCCCGTAGCCGGCCGCAAGGCCCATGACCACCCGGCTTCCCATGACGTTGTTGTAGACCGCCTCCCAGGGGTTTCTTTCCAGCAGGGGCACGTGCTTATAGGCCGCGGCATGGAACACGACGGCGGGGCGGTACTTGGCGAAGACCGCTTCCAGCAGCTTCCGGTCCTGCACGGAGGCCAGGATGCAGCAAAATTTCTGGAAGTTGACCTCGTGCCGCAGTTCCATCTGGATGCCGTAAAGGTTCTCCTCCCCGGCGTCCACCAGGACGAGCTTTTCGGGGTTGAACCGGACCAGTTGGCGGCACAGCTCGGACCCTATGGAACCGCCCGCCCCCGTGACCAGCACCACCCGGTCTTCGAGGTATTCGCGAATCCATTCGTTGTCGAGCCGCACCGGCTTTCGGCGCAGGAGGTCTTCGTAGTTCACGTCGCGCAGTTTCTTTACACTGATCTTGCCTTCCATTATTTCGCCGATGGCCGGCAGGGTCTTGTAGGAGATGCAGCACTCCTTGCAGGTTTCGACGATATTCCGCATCTGGGTCCCCGAAGCGGACGGAATCGATATGAAAACGGACTCCACGCCGTATTTTCGCACCACGCGGCCCAGGTCCTTTACCGGACCGAATACCGGAATGCCCAGCAGCGCACGGCCGTGCTTTCCCGAATCGTCGTCCAGGAAGCCCACCACGTGGTAGACAATGTTGGGATTTTCGATGATCGTTCGCAGCAGCTTTTCGCCGGAAGCCCCGGCGCCGATGATGAGCACGCGCTCCGCCGCCCGCCGCCCGGGCACGGTGCACGACGAATGAATGATTCTCGACCCGGATTTTACGGCGAAATAGGACCGGATGAGCATCCGGACGCTGCCGGCCAGCACAAAAGTCAAAACGGCGTCGATGACGAAAATCGACCGGGGGATTTTGTGCAGCCCGCCCAGGAGGAGCAAAACGACGATGGTGCACAGGACGGACAGGATACACGCCTGGGCCAGCATCCAGAATTCGCTGAGACTGGAGAAGCGCCACATGCCCTTATACATTCCGAATAAATGAAACGTCACCACCTTGGTGACGACCAGGCAGGACAGCAACTCCACAATCTGCGTCACGCCGCGCGGAGGCAGTTCGAACTCGAACCGCAGCAGGGTGGCCAGGATACAACTGCTGACGAAAACCAGCACGTCGATGCCCACCATGGTGCAAAACCTGGAGTCCCAAATTTTCCGGAGGGCCGCGGACCTGCGGCGGGGAGCGCTTTTGCGGATGCCGGCCGGCACCGCACCGGTTCCCGCGGCCTCAGGCGGTCGCAGGCTCGGCTGAAACCCGCCGCCATGCAGACCTTCGCCGGCATACAGGTCGCCTTTCCGGTGAATGAGATCGGCCATAGTCTTTTCCTGTTGTAGATTTGCCCGCTTACCCGGCAACCCGGACGAATAAAAATATTGCCGCCGATCCGCGAACCTTTCGAAACCGCTGTTATCCCACCTGCCCGCGCCCGGTTTTCCGGGTCTTTCCGTCCGTCAGGTAATAGTTGCGGTAATACTTGTTGTAATAATGGTAGTAGCCGTAATAGCCGCCGTACGGCATCCGGTCCCTCCGCGCCATGGTCAGGATGCCCCCCAGGATGCGCAGGTGATTTTGCGACAGGAGCTGGACCGCCAGCCGGGCGGCTTCCCGCGTGGTGCTGTGGTGCTTGAAAACGAGCACCGTGCCGTCCGCGGCGGCGGCCAGCGAGCGGGCGTCGGCAAAACCGACGATGGGCGGAGAATCGATGACGATGTGATCGAAGTTCTTCCTCAGTTGCTCGACCAGTTTCCGGAAAGCCGAGGAGGCGAGCAGTTCGTTGGGGTTGGGGGGAGTGGGGCCGGCCGTGATCACATACAGGTTGGGGACCTCGGTGGCGCGGATGATGTCTTCGACCGCGGCGCCCCCCGTCAGGTAGTTGGAGAGGCCGCAGTCATTAACCAGTTTCCATATCTTGTGCAGCCGGGGCTTCCGGAGGTCTCCGTCTATGATCAGGCACTTGCGGTCGTTTCCCGACAGGCTGATGGCCAGGTTCGACGTGGTGGACGTCTTTCCTTCCATGAGGCTGGAGCTGGTGACCACGATGACCTGCGGAGGCGACCCCGAAGCGGACAGCATGATGGCGGTGCGGATGTGGAAAACGGCCTCCCCTATCATGGAGGTAGGCTCCTGGTGGACCATGAGTTCGGGGAGGAGGGACTTTTTGGCAAGTTCCCGGCGCTCGACCAGGGGCACCATGCCCAGGGTGGGGATTCGGCAAACCTTCTCCATTTCCTCCACGCTCTTGATGGAACTGTCCAGGTATTCCACGAAAAAGGCGGCCGCGACGCCCCCGATGGACCCCACCACGGCGGCGATGGCCAAAAACAGGAGAGGCCTGGGCATCCAGGGCCGGAACGGCTTTTCCGGGGTGGTGATGACCGAAACGTTGCTGGCCACCATGGTGCTGGCGATATTGGCTTCCTTCATGCGCGCGAGCAGGGCTTCGTAGAGCGCCTGGTTGGTCTGGAGATCGCGGGTCAGGATGTGGTGCTGCACGAGGTCGTCCTGCATTTCGGTAAGTTTTTTGCGCTGGGCCTCGTATTCCTGGCGCAGGAGGGTTTCGGTGCGGCACACCGTTTCATAGTCGGCCCGGGCGCTGGTTTCGATGCGCTTGACTTCGTAGTTCAGGCGGCTGCGCAAGTCCTTTATCTTCGCCAGTTCCGCCTGGCGCTCCGGGTGCCTGGCGCCCAAAATGGCGCCGCTCCCGCTGGCCTGGCTTTCCTCGGCAATCAACTGCTGGCGCAACTGGACGATCAGAGCGTTGTTGGTGATGAGGGGGGCATCGGTGCCCTTTTCCAGCAATTGCCGGTACTGCGATTCCTTTTCCGCCTTGTCCGCCTGCGCGGCGGTCAATGCCTTGCTGAGTTCGACGTATTTTTGAACGATTACGTTGTACTGGTTGTCTTCCAGGGACAGGTTGTCCTTTTTCCGGCCGTCCTCGTACACATTCTGCTCGGATATCTCCAGCTTCTTCCCCAGGCGGGTGAGTTCCCCGTTGAGCCACTCCTTCAGCATGGCGTAAGACTGCCGGCGCGTGTTCATGGCAAGCTGCAGGTATTCCTTCTGAATGCTCTCGGGGACTTCCTGGGCGAGCATTTTGTCCGGGGACCGGAACGAGATGTCCACCAGGAACGAATTTTTGACCGGCTGCACTTTCAGTTGATCCAGAAGGCTTTGCGCATACTTTTGCCGGATGACGTCGGGGGGATCGCCCTTGTTGTCTTCTTCCATTTTTTTATACGAAGGGTGGTTCCTGAGGTCGAGCGAGTCGATGATCCGGTAGGCGATGGCCTGGGACTGGAGGATTTTGTACTGGGTCTCGTAGAACCTGTCCAGCTCGCTGGTGCCCGTCAGGGCCCCCAGGGGGTCCGTGCTGCCTCCGCCCATGATGGCCGACGGGTTGTCCTGGATGATCTGCAGCGTGATCCTGCCCACGTAGATGGGAGTCATCAGATAGGTTACCAGGGCGGTAGCCGCCATCACCACGGCAAACACGCCGGCGAACCACCACTTGCGTTTGAGGAGCACGTGCCAGTAGTCGCGCAGATGCGGGCCCTGCTCCTCTTCGTAAGCATAATACTGCACATTGGAGGCAGGGCCGGGCAGGGACGCGGGGACCTGCACCATGAGGTCGGTCGGCTGGTTGCTTTGCATCGGGATATCCTTGGGTCGAGGATGGCTCAGGCCGGCGGGCCGTCGCCGATAAAATGCCGCGGGGTCACGCCCCGGAAAGCCGGGACACGGGCAGGCGCGCGGGCGTCAAAACGCGCCGACAAAAGGGCTGACACTGCCGCCGGGCAGGAAAGTCTTGATGTCGAACAGGAACCGCCGCACACCGCTTTCATGCACGAAGACGATATCGTTTTCCACAAGCGCGATGTCTTCCGCCTTGCCGTTCGTAATCCGGCCCAGGTCCACCGGGATGGCCGTCTTGTTCCCCTGCTTGTCCGTACGCACGATGGTCGCGTAGTTGGAACCGATGATGGGATTGATGCCGCCCGTTTGAGACACCGCCTTGACCACCGTCATGTTGTCCTTGAGCAGCACGCCGCCGGGCCGGTTCACGGCCCCCATGACATAGGCGGCCCGTGCAAACGGCACGAACACCGTGTCGCCGTTCTGAATGGGAATATTGAGTTCCGTGGCCCCTTGCAGCAAAAGCCTGTTGAGGTCCACCACGATGGTGTCGGCCCCTCCCGCCGTTCCCCCCTTGAATGAAGCCGGCTTCATCGCCGACCCGCCCCTGGAGCGCATGACGTGGACCACTTCGCCCGCTTTGTCGGAAAGCCCGCCGGCCATGCCCAAGACTTCCAGGAGGGTGCGGGGGCCGATCAGGGAGTAATAGTCGGGCTTGCTGACCGCGCCGGTCACCGCCACCCTCAGGTGCCGGTATTCTTTGACCGAAACGGTAATCTGGGGATTGACCAGGTAGTCGCCCTGCTTGTAGAGCCGCGCGAGCTTGCGGGTGATTTCCACGGGCGAAAGGCCCGCCACTTTGACATCGCCCACCAGGAGAAGCCTCACCTCCCCTCCGCCGCTCACCCTCGCCTCCGCATTGAGGTTGTCGGCTCCCAGGAAGCTGATCTGCAAAAGATCTTCGGGCCCCACCTTGTAGTCGGAAGAATCGGGCTCACCCAGCATCGCGGCCTGCTTGAGCAACTGTTCCCGAAGCAGCACGCTGCCGGTCCGGCTGTCCGGCGGGACCGGCGCCTGCCGGGCAATCACGGCCGCATCCTGCCCGTACGGCGGCTGCCCGGCCGTGATGTTCGACGAGCGCGATGCCCGTATCTCCACCATGGGGCCGTTGCTTCCGAACACGGTCTGTTCCTGCCAGCGCGACCCGCCGCAGCCGGCCAGGCACACCAGCAGGCCG
>LUZZ01000089.1:0-1076 GCA_001603845.1 Syntrophobacterales bacterium Delta_01
GGGAACGATCACGGAACACCATTGGAGATACCCTGAAAGGGTTACATATGTTTGGCCTTGCCCCCCGTGTTTCGACGGGGGGCCAGAATACGAATCGTATTTGGGCAACAGCCCCGAAGGCTTTTCGCCGCTCTTTTGAAAATACCGGCTGCAGCGGATGACGCGGAAGGAAAAGAAAGGGGGAAGCGGGTTTTCCGCTTCCCCTGGAAAGGCTCTCGTACTAGGGTTTGCGCCCGCAGGGCGCATGGCTGATCTTATATCTTATCTTGCCGGGCGCTTATTTCTTTGCCGCGGTCTGGCCGATGGCCGAGGCAAACGCTTCGCTTGCGATTTTGCCCATGTCACCGAGGTTTTCCACAACCGTGATACCGGCTTCGCGCATTGCCTTGATCTTGCCCTGGGCGGTGCCGCTGGAGCCGCTGATGATGGCGCCGGCATGGCCCATGCGCCGTCCCGGAGGTGCGGTGAGGCCCGCGATGAAGCCCACCACCGGCTTGGTCACGTGCTTCTTGATGAAATCGGCGGCGTCTTCTTCCGCCGACCCGCCGATCTCGCCCACCATGATGATCGCCTTGGTTTCGGGGTCCGCCTGGAAAGCAGTCAGGCAGTCGATGAAGTTGGTCCCGTTGACCGGGTCCCCACCGATGCCCACCACCGTGCTTTGGCCGATGCCGAATTTTTGAATCTGGTGCACGGCTTCATAGGTGAGGGTTCCGGAGCGCGATACGATGCCCACGGGGCCGACCGAATGGATGTGGCCGGGCTGGATGCCGATCTTGCACTGGCCGGGGGTGATGATGCCCGGGCAGTTGGGGCCGATCAGCCGGCTCTTGCTGGCCCTGAGGTAGTTCTTGACCTTCATCATGTCCATGACCGGGATACCCTCGGTGATCGTAACGATCAGGGGGATTCCCGCGTCGATGGCTTCCAGGATGGCGTCCCCGCAGAACGGAGGCGGAACGAAGATCATGGTCGCGTTCGCTCCCGTTTCCTTAACTGCCTTATCCACCGTGTTGAAAACGGGAATCCCTTCGACGTTCTGGCCGCCTTTACCGGGGGTGCAACCCGCCACTACG
>LUZZ01000089.1:1119-3409 GCA_001603845.1 Syntrophobacterales bacterium Delta_01
TTGCAATTTGCGCGATTTTTTGGGCGGCGTCTGCAACGTCTTTTGCCGTTATGAGATTAAGCCCGGAATCGGCCAGAATTTGGCGCCCTTCGTCGACATTGGTGCCTTCCATCCGGATGACCACCGGGACCTTGATGCCAACCTTATTTGCCGCTTCGACGACACCGTGGGCCAGCCTGTCGCAGCGCAGGATGCCGCCGAAAATATTGATCAGAACGCCTTTCACGGCAGGGTCCGCCAGGATGATGCGGAAGCCGTTTTCCACCTGCTCGGCACTCGCTCCGCCGCCGACGTCCAGGAAGTTCGCGGGGGCCGCTCCGGCAAGTTGGATGATGTCCATGGTGGCCATTGCCAGGCCGGCGCCGTTCACCATGTTGCCGATATTTCCACCGGGCATCTTGATGTAGTTCAGTTGGAACTTGGAGGCTTCGATTTCGAAAGGATCTTCTTCGTCGAGGTCCCGGTACTCGGCGATGTCTTTGTGGCGGTAAATCGCGTTGTCGTCAAAGTTGATCTTGGCGTCCAGGGCGATCACCTTGCCGTCGCTGGTAAGCACCAGGGGGTTGATCTCGACGAGCGAGCAGTCATAGTCCACGCACACTTTGTAGAGCTTGAAGGCCATGGCGGTGAACTGCTTTACCAGGTCACCGGAAAGGTTCAGGCCGAATGCCAGTTCATTGGCGTGGTAGCCCTTCATCCCGAGCAACGGATCGATATAGACCTTGATGATCTTTTCCGGGGTCTTGGCGGCTACTTCTTCGATGTCCATGCCGCCGGCCTCGCTGGCCATGAAAACGATCTTCGCCGTAGCCCGGTCGGGGAGCACGCTCAGGTAGAGTTCTTTTTCGATGGGCAGCCCCTCCTCGACGAGGAGCTTCTTTACCAGCTTGCCCTCGGGTCCGGTCTGGTGCGTGACCAGAGTCATTCCCAGTATGCTCGATGCGTATTGGTCCACTTCGGCCGCGTTTTTGGCAAGCTTGACACCGCCGCCCTTTCCGCGTCCGCCCGCGTGAATCTGGGCCTTTACCACCACCGGAAAGGTTCCCAGCTCGGCGGCGATCTTCTTTGCTTCATCGACGCTGAAGGCCGCTTTCCCGCGAGGGATGGGGACTCCATACTTCTGAAACAGTTCTTTGGCTTGAAACTCGTGAATCTTCATTTTTCTCCTCGCAATCGCCGATACAACTCCATCATGTGCAGATCAGTGTCTCACCAACGAGAGCCCTAGTCTAAACTGCAATCGAACACGCGTAATTGCCTATTCCTAAATGAAACTTCTCACAATGTCAAACGTTTTGCCACATAGAACGGGGAATCAAAGCACAGGGAGCCGTTTTGGCCTATTACCGCCCGGCTTCTTCCCGGTATCGAAGCGCACAAGGTCTGACGACCGGCGATATCGCCTCCCGTGTTCCGGACCCGGACAGCCAACCGGGCCGCTTACGCTTCGCGTTACTCTTATCGGATATTTTGCGCCGGAAAAAATAAAAAATCCGGCCACAGGCCGCCAAATTCCCAAATCCTTCGGCCTCTCTATACCCTAAACCCAAAATCCGGTTTTGGTACGGAGCGAATATATGATAAATCAAAGCGTTACATGAAGCTCCCGGCCCTTCCGCCTTCTCGAAGGAGGAACTTTGCACCGCGGAACTCCTTATAGCACAACAAATTCCACGAGAGGAACAATATCGCAAATGGAATACGAACCGGTTATCGGACTGGAAATCCACGCGCAGCTTCTTACCCGGAGCAAGATATTTTGCGGTTGCTCGACCGAGTTCGGGGGGAGCCCCAACACGCACACCTGTCCCATATGCCTGGGCATGCCCGGCGTGCTCCCGGTCCTGAACCGCCAGGTCGTCGAATTCACCATCCGGATGGCGCTGGCGACCAACTGCTCGGTCGCGCCGCTGAGCCGGTTTGCCCGGAAAAATTATTTTTATCCCGACCTGCCGAAGGGATACCAGATTTCCCAGTACGAACTGCCGCTGGCCAGGGACGGTTTCGTGAATATCGAGACCTCCCGGGGGCCCAAGAAGATCCGGCTGCTGCGGATCCACATGGAAGAGGACGCCGGCAAGCTGGTCCATGACGAACACCAGCCGCTGAGCTACGTGGACTTCAACCGCACCGGCGTTCCGCTGATCGAAATCGTGAGCGAGCCCGACATGTCGTCGCCGGAAGAGGCGGCGGAGTACTTGCGGAAACTCCGCGGCATCCTTCGCTATGTCGATATCTGCGACGGCAACATGGAAGAGGGCAGCATGCGGTGCGACGCCAACATTTCCCT
>LUZZ01000479.1 GCA_001603845.1 Syntrophobacterales bacterium Delta_01
GCGTTCTCCTGCGCGAACCGCCCCCGAGCGGTCCCGCCGGGAATGCGTGAGTAAATAAATTTCAAATAATATTACATGCAATCGGGAAATCGGGTACAAAAAACGACCCGATTTCGGCAATCCTAGGGACGGAAAGTCTTTCATGCCCCCAAAGCTCTACCGCGACTACAATTCCTACCTGCGGGAAATTTTCGGCTGCCGGGTCCAGAAAATCACCCTGGACGCGGGGCTCACCTGCCCCAACCGGGACGGCACGGCAGGTCGCGGAGGCTGCATCTACTGCAACGAGAAGGGATCGGGAACGGGCGCCGCCCGCACCGCCGGGATCCGCGAACAGATCGAAACGGCAAAACAGCGGCTCGCCCGAAAATACGGGGCGAAAAAGTTCATCGGGTATTTCCAGTCCTTTTCCAACACCTACGCGCCCCTGCCCTGGCTGGCGGAACTGTACGGGCAGGCCCTCGGCGACCCGGACGTCGTGGGGCTCAGCATCGGCACCCGCCCGGACTGTGTGCCGGACGAGGTGCTGGACCACCTCCAGGCCCTTTCCCGCACCCACCTCGTGTGGCTGGAATACGGGCTCCAGTCCGCAAACGAAAACACCCTGGCGCGCATCCGCCGGGGGCACGGGCTGGCGGCCTTCGTCGATGCGCTTTCCAGGACGCGCGCCAGGCAGATCCCGGTTTGCGTCCACGTGATCCTGGGGCTTCCGGGCGAAACGATAAAGGACATGCTCGATACGGCGCGCTTTCTGGCCGGCTGCGATATCCAGGGGATAAAAATCCATCTCCTCTACGTGGTGAAGGGCACCGTGCTCGACGGCATGCTCAGGTCGGGCGCGTACCGGTGCCTCACGCGGGACGAATACGCCGAGGCGGCGGGCGAGTTCCTGGCGCTGCTTCCCCCGGAGGTGATCGTCCAGAGAATTACCGGCGATCCCCACCCGGAAGAGTTGGCGGCCCCCGCCTGGGCGCTCGAAAAACAAAAAAACCTGGAAGCAGTCCGCGCCTACATGCTGCAGCGGGGACTCTACCAGGGGAAGAACTTCGAAACGGGCTGAACGGATCGCCATTTTCCGCGCTCCGCTTGCAACGGCAAAGTTGCGAGGGCGCGGCCATTTATACTATAAGGAAGGTAGGAATCGAAAATTTGACCCGCTTTCCGGACAGGAGCAACGGAAGCGGGAAAAGAGGCGGAAGGGATCGTTTACCAGATGGGTTTGACTCTAAAACAGGCATCCAAGACCCTGGGAATGACCGAAGACGAAGTGATGGAACTCGTCTCGGCGGGAAGACTCAAGGCCGACAGCACGGGAAATCGCCTGAAATTCGACGAATCCGAAATCGAAGCGCTTGCCCCGGCGGAGCAGGCACCCGCGCCGGATGCGCGGCCGGCGGGAAAACCCCGCCAGATGTCCATGCCCGAGGCCCTCGTGCGCCCGGTGCTCGACCGCATGGCGGCATTGGAGGCGCAAGTGGCCGAAAAGCTGGACCTGCTGGCTGAAAACAGGCGCCTGACCGAAGAAATACGGCACGCGGACCGAGAGCTTGCCTCAAAAGACACCGAAATCGAAAAGCTGAAGCGCGACCTGGTTTATCAGAAAAAGCTGCTGGAAAAAGAGATTGAGGATCGAATGCGAGTTCTGGATGAAAAGTGGGCGCTCATGGACCGGGAAGTATCCGAGAGGATTGCCCGGGAGCGCGAAGAGTTCGAGGCAAGACTGGCCCGGGAACGCAGCACCTGGTCCGACCGGCTGGCGGCGGAGCAGGAAAAATTCGAGGCGGACCTCGCCCGGATGCGGTCTAAGGAAGGCTTCTGGACCCGCCTTCTGAGGATGCTGACCTGGAGCTGAACGGGGTTTATACGGCTATAAGAAAATCTTTCAAGGAGAACCTGCTTTGGGCACCGACGCTGAGATCGCGGAAATGAAACAACGCCTGATCGAACTGATCCTGGAACATGCGTTCCAGTATTCCGAAACACCGAAGTTCAAACTGGTGCACGGCGGCACGAGCCGGTTCTACTTCAACTGCAAGCGCGTGACCCTGGACCCGGAAGGCCAGGTCC
>LUZZ01000480.1 GCA_001603845.1 Syntrophobacterales bacterium Delta_01
CCCTCCCCCTGCCCCCCCCGCCAAGGGAGGGGAGTTCATGGAACGTCGCCCCTAAAATCAACAGCATTGACGAGGGGTAGGGCGGGGATATCAGGGATAAAAGAAACAGGGAATAAAAGCGAAAAACGCGGGGAGCCCAGCCTGGGGGCTATTGCCCAAAAGGATACCAAGGCTCATCAAGGGATACCAAGATTTATCAAAGGATATCAAGATTCATCAATAGTGGAACGAACGAAAATCCCCCTCCCTGCGATGGGAGGGGTTAGGGGAGGGTGTCGTATTTCCGGGCACTGACGACCCTCTCCACCATCCGCCTCCCGCCAAGGGAGGGGAGTAGTTCGTACTCTTTGGCGGCCTTCTACTGAGATTTTGTTTTTGGGCAACCGCCCCGGACACAGTTCTCCGCGCTCTTGATGTCTTGCAGCTCTTCCACCCACTTTGCCGTTCGCTCTCCTGCCTTTTTTCCCCGGATGGAAATGCGGATGCTGCGGGTCTCGTCTCCCGTGATCCTGATTTCTATCTCGATGCGTTCGGCCGGGAGCAGGCCGCCCAGCCGTTCCGGCCACTCGATGGCCGCCACCCCGTTTCCGAAAAGGCTTTCCTGCCAGGGCAGAGTGTCCATCTCGTCGGGTTCGGAAATCCGGTACAAATCCATGTGGCAGAGGTGCAGGTGCGCCGGGTACTCGTTGATGATGGTAAACGTGGGGCTCGTCACCGGCACGGACGGGGGGAGCCCCAGGCCGCGGGCGATGCCGCGGACGAGCAGGGTCTTGCCCGCCCCCAGTTCTCCCCGCAGGGCGATCACGTCGCCCGGTTCCAGGAGCGTGCCGATCTTTTCGCCCAAAAGGAGCGTGCAGCCTTCGCCGCTCGATTCGAAACGCAGCCCTTTCATGGTTCCTGTTGGAATCCTTCCAGCCGGCCGATCACGCGGGGGATTTCCCCGAGCATGTCGGTTGCCAGCAGGCCGCGGCTGGCGACCTTGCCGATGGCGGCGTCGGCGGCCGCTCCGTGCACGAAGACCCCCAGGCAGGCGGCCCTGAAGGGATCGAATCCCTGCGCGAGAAAAGACGCGATGATTCCCGTGAGACTGTCGCCCATGCCGCCGGAAGCCATCGCCGGGTTTCCGGTGCTGTTGACGGCCAGTCTTCCGTCTGGCGCGGCGATGAGGGTCCGGTGGCCCTTGAGGACCAGGACGACGCCGTAGTCGCGGCTGAAAGCCGATGCCTTCTCCATCCGGTTTTGCTGCACGTCGGCCGTCGAGCAGCGGCAGATGCGGGCCATTTCTCCCGGGTGGGGCGTCAGGACCAGCGGGGCGGCGGCTTTTTTCAAAATCTCCGGCTCGTCCGCCAGGACGGTAATGGCATCGGCGTCCAGCACCATCGGGCAGGCGACTTTGGTGACAAGCTCTTTTACTAGGGCCGCCGTTTCGGCCCCGGTGGTGATGCCGGGTCCCATCGCCAGGGCGTCTTTCCCGCTTACGAACTCCAGTATCCGGGGCAGGGCGGCCAGGGCCGGGGCCTGTTCGGGCGTTTCGGCAATGGGCAGGGT
>LUZZ01000481.1 GCA_001603845.1 Syntrophobacterales bacterium Delta_01
AGCGATATCAACTCCCTCCCCCTGCCCCTCCCGCCAAGGGAGGGGAGTTCATGGAGCGTCACCCCCTAAAGTCAACGGCATTGATGGGGGAGGAGCCTAAAGTCAACAACATTGCCCCCTGCCCCTCCCGCCAAGGGAGGGGAGTTCATGGAGCGTCACCCCCTAAAGTCAACGGCATTGACCAAGGGAGGGGAGTTCATGGAGCGGTGGCCCTAAAGTCAACGGCATTAGCGGCTCCCCCCCGCGGAAGGTCCGGCCCTTTGCGCCCCTTCCGCAACTGCCCTTTCCTTGCGGATCTTGCAAACAGGCCCGCACCCGTTATACTGAAACTGATGAAACAACCAGGCGCCCCCCATTCCGAATAGAACGAGACGATGACCAATTTCTGGGAAAATTTGAAACAGCCCATTTTCGCCATGGCTCCCCTTTCCGGGATCACCGACAGCGCGTTCCGCAGGGTGTGCAAGGACTTCGGGGCCGACCTGGTCTACAGCGAACTGGCGAGCACCACCGCCCTGGCCTACAACCCCGCCCATACCCTCGAACTGGTCCGCTTCGATCCGTCCGAGCGGCCCTACATCGTCCAGCTTTTCGGAAGCAACCCCGACCATTTCGCCAGGGCGGCCCGGCTGGTGACCGAACAGGTCCGCCCCGACGGCATCGACATCAACTTCGGGTGCCCGGTCCCCAAGGTAACCAAAACGGGGGCCGGCGCGGCGCTTATGACCAACCTGCCGCTCGCCAGGGAAGTGATCCGAAGCGTCATCGAAAACACCCCCCTGCCCGTCTCGCTCAAAGTGCGCATCCGGGTGAAAGACGTGAGGCTGCCGGATTTTCTGGACTACGTCGGCGACCTGGACATCAAAGCGGTCATGGTCCACGGGCGCTCGCTCGCCCAGCGTTTCTCCGGCCCCAACGAGATCGAAACCACGAGGAAGGTGCGCGAAAATTTCAGGGGAATCGTGCTGGCAAACGGCGGCGCCACCAGCGCGGAAAAGGGGATGGAACTGCTCCGCGCCACCGGGGCGCACGGCCTGGGAGTGGCGCGCGGAGCCCTCGGGCGCCCCTGGATATTCCGGGAACTCAAGGGAGCGGCCAACGGCGGGCCCTGCACCGTTTCCCGCTGGCAGATCATTCAAACCGCCCTGGGACACGCCCGCATGGCCGAGGTCCTCAAGGGCCGGCGCGGCCTGATCGAGATGCGAAAACACCTGTGCTGGTATATTCAAAACGTCCCGCGGGCCGGAGAGATCCGGAAAAAACTCGCCGCGGTGACCTCCATGGACGAGATCGAAGAGATCCTGGAAACGATAGAATACGAGGCCTGACCGGGAACCTGAAGCGGCCGCCTTTATCTTTTCTGCATCAGCGATTCATCCCGGAGACGGCCAAAGAGCAAAGCCGTCGGATTCCCGCCCGGAAGCGCTGAGGGAATGACGATGGAGAAAGTCTCAACCCGGCGGTGTTGTCCCTTCCCCGCCGGCCGTACCGAATCCCGCTTTCCCGAGCAGTTCCAGGTCGATTTCCGCCCACACCGGCGTGTGGTCGCTGGGGCCGGCGGCGCCGCGGGGTTCGGTATCCACCCGGCAGTCCACCGATGCCGCGGCCAGCGGTTCGGTAGCCAGGATGTGGTCGAGCCTCCAGCCGAGATCCCTTCGAAAGCTTTCCGGGAGCCGGTAGTCCCAGAAGGTGAACTGCTTGACCCCGGGGTGGTGTTTCCGGAAAAGATCGGTGAGGCCCCAGGAGACGGTGTCGGCGAGCGCCTTTTTTTCCGCCGGATGAAACCCCACCTTCCCCTCCATGCGCTTCGGCGAAAACACGTCGATCTCCTCGGGAGCAACGTTTAGGTCGCCGGTCCAGATCAACGGCCGGTCGGCCCGGAAGTGGGCTTCGAGAAACCGGCGCACCCTGGCGAAAAATTCGATCTTTTGCGCAAAGGTGGGATGTTCCGGGCTCCGGCCCTGGGGAACGTAGGTGTTGATCACCCAGATCGCGCCGAACCGGGCGGCGATCAGCCGCGCCTCTTCCTCGGGCAGGCCGTCCTCGAACCTGCGGCGGACTTCGTCGGGCTTTTGCGTGCTCAGGATCGCCACCCCATGGAAAGACTTCTGGCCGAAAACGCTCGCCTCGTAGCCGATCTCCCTCAGGGGTTCGGCCGGAAACTCCGCATCCCGGCACTTGATTTCCTGGAGACACAGGACGTCGGGCCGGTTCTTTTCGAGCCAGGAAACCACCACCTGCAGGCGGGACCGGATTCCATTGACGTTGAACGTGGCGATTTTCCATTTCATGTTGATCGAAGGCCTTGATATCCGGGTCCGAAGTGTCGAAACTCGTGGATAAATGCTATATCATTGATTTAGCGGTTATATCTCAATCGGAACGAACCGCCGTGCGCACTTTTTGGTTGCCAGGCGGAATTAAATCGTGTTAGACAGCTTCGATTTGCTCAAAAAACGCACTCCCCCCTTTCCTTTTGGTGTCCAATGGCCGCAGGGGCCGCCGGATGCACGGGGGGCGGAGGCCAAAACCAGAAGGAGCCTATCCATGGCAATCGTTGGAATGAAGCAGTTGCTGGAAGCGGGGGTCCATTTCGGGCACCAGACACGCCGGTGGAACCCCAAGATGAAACCCTACATCTTCGGTGCGCGCAACGGCATCTATATCATAGATCTCCAGCGCACCGTCAGGCTTTTCAACAC
>LUZZ01000090.1 GCA_001603845.1 Syntrophobacterales bacterium Delta_01
TCACGATGGTGCTGACCGGCCAGAGGGCGTTCAAGCACTAGGAGAAATCCGCGGTAAGGTTAAACCACCAAAATCGTCATTCCCGCAGCGCTTCTGGGCGGGAATCCGGTGTCTTTCCGCTGGTCCCCAAGCTTGGGGCCTGGGGACCAGCGCAATTCACAACCCGCAGCCCTACATCGCCATTTCCAGTTCCATTGCGTCTTCGATGACGATTTCCAGCTCCGCCAGCACGATTTCCCTGATGCCCATCGCGTGCACTTCCGGCAGGCTGACCGGGATCAGGTTGGGGTCCTCCTTGAGGCTCATGCCCGTTTTCCTGGTCACCTGGTCGGCGATGCGCACGGCCATGAGCAGCACGTTGGCCGAATCGAATTCCTCCAGGTGATGGTCGCGCGCCGTATTGCAGTAGTTGGGCGGAATGCTCCACTCCTCCATCAGGCTGTAGCCTTGTTCCACGTGCATGGAATCGAGAATTTCGGTTATGAATTCGTCGGAAAGCTTGATGTCCGAATGCTCCGAGTTGAGCGTTTCGACCACCCGGAGCAACAGGAGTTTTCCGATATCGTGGAGCAGGCCGGCCAGGAACCCCTCGTCTGCAAGGTCCGCGTAGCCGCCTTTCTGCAACAGCCACTTGGCGCCTATGGCCGTTGCCAGTGCGTGGCGCCAAAGGACCTGGAGGTAATTGGCGATGAACGGGTTTTTTGACGTGTACAGATTGCTTTGGCAGCTCACCATCAGGCAGTTGAACACCTGGTTGACGCCCAGGCGCATGAGGGCTTCGCGGATGGTGCGCACCCGGTTGAGGCCGGAGAAAAACGCCGAGTTTGCCAGCTTGAGCACCTGGCTTGCCAGTGCCTGGTCTTTGCAAAGCGTCTTGGCGATCTGGTCGAGCGGGATGTCTTCGTCCGCCATGATCTGCTGCAGCTCGATGGCCACCGGTGGGAAAACGGGCAGGCTCAATTTCTCGGACGACGCGTAAGACTTGACTATGTCCAGAAGCGATGTGGGGTTACCTTCCAGTGTCATTTTTCCGATCCTAACAAGCGGCGCAGTTCCGCTATGGGGCGTGGTTTACTGACTCTGGGCAGTGATCTGAGGATCTCCTGCGGCGAAGTTATACCGTTTACGGCCTTCATGATCCCGTCTTCGAGAAGGGTCACGAGGCCGGAGCTTTCCATGCTTAACTTTCTGATTTCATAGGTGGTTTTTTTCTGCAGGACGGCATCTTTGACCGGTTCGTTCAATATCAGGAGTTCGAAGACCCCCATCCGGCCTTTGTAGCCCGTAAAGCGGCATGCCGAACATCCCCGCCCCATTTTAAACCTCACCCCCTTGGCGTCGCTGGCGGAGTATCCGATCCGGTAAAGCTCCATCGGCGAGGGCATGTAGTCTTCGGCGCAGTTGGGGCAGACCTTTCTCAGGAGGCGTTGCGCGATGACGCCGACCACCGTGGAGGCGATCAGAAAGGGCTCGATGTTCATGTTGATCAGCCGGATCAGGCACCCCACGCTGTCTTCGGTGTGAAACGTGGTGAGCACCTTGTGGCCGGTGAGCGAAGCCTGGATGGCGGTTTCCGCCGAAAACTTGTCGCGGACTTCACCGATGACCACGATATCGGGGTCCTGCCGCACGACGTGCCGCAGGCTCTCCTCGAAAGTGAGGTTGATTTTGGGGTCGATCGAACACTGCGCGATGCCGTCGACCAGGTATTCGACCGGGTCTTCGACCGTGACGATGCACGTGTTGATGTTTTCGAGGTAGCCGATGGAGCTGTAGAGCGTGGTGGTCTTTCCGGACCCCGTGGGGCCGGTGACCATGATGACCCCGCTCGGGGCGTCCAGTGCCTCGTAGCGGAGCCTGTCCAGCATCTTGGGAAACATCCCGATTTGGTTCAGGTCGTGCGTTTGGCTTTTTGTGTTCAGCACGCGCAGGACGATCTTCTCGCCCCAGACGGTGACGTAGAACGAAATTCGCAGGTCGATGGTGGCGCCCGTCCTGGGCATTTCGAACAGAATCCTGCCCCCCTGGTGCCTTCGCCTTTCGGCTATGTCCGCCTTGGCCATGATCTTGAGGCGGCTCGAAATGGGCGGTCCCATCTCGATGGGCAATTCCCGGTGCTGGACCAGCACGCCGTCGATCCGGTAGCGGATCCGGACCTTGTCGCGCATCGGTTCGATGTGAATGTCGCTGGTGTTGCTTTTGACGGCTTCGTCTATGAGCGTGTTTACGATGCTTACGACCGATTTCTCGTCCGGCTCCTTGGCGCGGGCACTGGCCATGTCGCGTTCCATGAGGCTGATCACCTCACGAAAATCGCTCTTGGAGCAGATGGCGCGGTTGATCTTTCCGAAGGTCTTTTCCGCCGCGTCCACGTTCTCGCGATTCAGCGGGTCGGGGAAGGCGACGGTAACCTTTCCGTCCTCCTGGAAGACGGGCAGGAAATTATGCTGCGAATACCACCGGGCGGGAGCGCGCTTGAGCAACTGGGGCTCGATCTTGGCGAGCTCGAGCTGGTAGAAGGGAAGCCCCAACTGGTAAGAGAGCACTTCCAGAAACTTGCGCTCGTCGATGAAATCCTCTTCTATGAGAATTTCGCCGATGGTCTTCTTGACGGAGGATTCCTTTTGCAGCCGGATGGCGGTTTCGAGCTGGTTTTTCGTTATTTGGCCCAGTTCCACCAGCAGGGTGCCGATTTTTAGGTTCAGACGGTTTGCGGCCAGGGTCTCTTCGAGCTGCTCCTGGGTTATCAGCTTCAGTTCCTGGAGCACCTGCAGGAGGGTATGGCACCCGGTCATCTTCGAGTGGACCCGCATTGCGTACTTGAGCTGTTCGGGCTTCAGGTGCCCCTGCTGAATGAGGAGCAGGTAGATCTCGCCCGCCTTTTCGCTCTTGTTCCCAGCAGCGTCGCCACTCTTCAACCGGCACTGGCCGCCCATGAGCTTCAAAATTTTCTGGGTTTCCACTTCAAAAATCTCCGGTATTGTCTCCCTGTCCCCGCCCCGGCATGCCCGGCCGAGGTGGACTCGACTACCGTTTAGATCGGAATACGGGGCCGGTTTCTTGAATAAAAACAGAAGACGGAAAACGGAGGACGGATGTCGGAGGACAGAGGACGGATGGCGGATATCGGGTGGCGGGTAACGGAAGACGGAGGACAGAGGACGGATGGCGGATATCGGGTGGCGGGTAACGGAAGACGGAGGATCGGTGCCGGATATTGTGGGGCGGATGGGAACAGCGGAAAAAGAATAGCCGGTATCCCGAGCTCCGATACCCGATACCTGCTATCCGACACCCGCTACCCGCTACCCGTTCGCCAACGCTTTCCGGATTTCTTCCTGCATGGCATCGACTACCGAAATGGGGTCTTCGGCGTCCCTGATGGGCCGGCCCACCACCACGTGGTCGGCCCCGTCGGAGATCGCCCGGCCGGCGGTGATGACCCGTTTCTGGTCGTCTGCGGTTTTCCCGCCGGGGCGGATGCCGGGGGTCACCATGAAAAAATCGTCTCCCAGTTCGGCCCGGAGCCTGGCGGCTTCCAGGCCCGAACAGACCACGCCGTCGATTCCGGCCTGGATGGCGGCGCGGGCGCGCGACAAGACGACATCTTCGACCCTGGCCGCGGGACCGAACATTTGGGCGGCGTCTTCCGGGCCGAAGCTGGTGAGCACGGTCACGGCGAGGATTTTAACGTCGCTCTTGGCCCGGGCGGCCGCTTCGAGAATGGGCGGGTTTCCGTGGACCGTGGCGTAGGTGACGTGTCTCCCGGCGAGTTGTTCCACCGCCAGGTTGACGGTTTGAGGCACGTCGTAGAATTTCAGGTCCAGCATGACCTTGTGGCCGCGCGCCGCAATCCGTTCCACGACCGGAAACCCGCCGGCCAGAAACAGTTGCAGCCCCACCTTGTAAAACCCGATACGGTTCTCCAGCCGTTCGACCAGTTCCATGGCGCGATCCGGCGAAGCCACATCCAGCGCGAAAATGATCCGCTCGCGAAGCGGAATGTCTTTGTGACGCATGGGGTCGGCATCCTTCTTTAGAGTTGATTGTTCCCGCTTTCTGGCTCATTTTGGGGGCCGTGTCAAAGGCAAAGTGGGTTGTGCCGGCTGCGCTGCACGATCCGGTATCGAGCATCCGGTATCCAGTGGCGCGTTACCGGTTAAAATAGAACAGGAAAGAACCGAGCATGTGAGGGCGGGGAATGCGTATTTCTTTGGTTGGAATGTCGGGGTCGGGCAAGTCGCACTGGTCGGGCCTGCTTGCCGAGGCCGGGTTCAGGCGGCTTTGCTGCGACGACCTCATCAGGGAGAGGCTTTCGTCCGAAGTCGAATGCGAGGGCGGGAGCATTCCGTGCCTCGGCGGATGGATGGGGTTTCCGTTCCAGCCCGGCTACGAGGAAAAAGAAGCGAAATATCTCGCCCTGGAAAAGGAAGTGGTCTCGGAAATCGTAGAGTTTCTGGAGGCGCAGGCGTGTGCCGGGTCGGCGGAAAACGTGGTCCTGGATACCACCGGGAGCGTCATTTATGTGGGCGACGCCCTGCTGGAACGAATCAAGGCCCGGAGCGTGGTCGTCCATTTTACCTCCTCCGAGCAGGCTCGTGCGGAAATGCTCGAAGATTATATGGAAAACCCGAGGCCGGTGCTCTGGAGAGGTTTTTTTGAAAAACGGGCGGGCGAGAGCGACCGGGAGGCCCTGCGGCGCTGCTACGGCATTTTGCTGGATGCGCGCGAAAAGCTCTACGCGCGCCTGGCCGACGTGGCCCTGGACTATGAGACCCGGAGGGACCCCGGTTTCGGAGTCCGGGAGTTCCTCGCCCTGGCGGGGCGCGGCAAGTGAGGGTTGTCATCTATCACCAGGGGGCGCTGGGCGATTTTCTGCTCCTGCTGCCCGTGCTGGAAGGCATGGCCCGGTTGCGCCCCGGGTTTCGCGCCGATTTCTGGTCGAAGCGCGAACACGTGTCGCTTTTGTCCGGAAAGGACTACCTGGGAGATTTTTACCCCCTGGACGGGCCGCTGGCGGCCGCGCTCCTCGACGACGGGCGCTGGGAAAAGTTTCCGCTGCCTGATTTCATCCTGCGTGCCGACAGTATTTTCATTTTCGGCCAGGAAGGGGCGCGGACAATCGCCCAACGGCTTTCCGGGCGGCTCGGAGGCCGGGCGCACTGGGTCCGGTCGTTTCCCGGCCCCGGCGATAGTGGCGTGCACGCCGGCGATTTCATTGCGAAGCAGGTGGCGGCGCTGGGATGGCCGCACCGGCAGGTGTTCCGGGCACTGGAACCGCCTCTTTCCGAGGTGTCGGCCGCGCGGGGCGTGCTGGAAAGACTGGGGGCCGGAGAGAGGCCGGTGGTGATTCACCCCGGAAGCGGCGGGATGCGCAAAATCTGGCCGCTGCGATGCTGGACGGACCTCGTGGAGCGGCTCCGAAGGGAGTTCCGCGTCCCGGTACTCCTGTCGGAAGGCCCGGCGGACGAGTGCATCGCGGAGTTTTTCCGGGAGATGGGCCGGGCGGGGACGGCGGTCGTCCGGGGGCTTTCCACCGCCGGGCTTTCGGCGCTCCTTTCGCTCGGCAGGCTGTTTATCGGAAGCGATTCGGGGGTGAGCCACCTGGCGGCGGCCGTGGGGACCCCGGCCCTCGTGCTGTTCGGTCCGACCGACCCGGAAGTGTGGGCCCCGCGGGGCGACGAGGTGCGAATCATTCGCGGGAGCTGGAACGAAAAAGAAGTGGCGGCCCGCGGCCCGGCGGAGGACTGTTCGCCGTCGGCCTCCGAAGTGATCGCACAGGCGGCGGAACTGCTCGGATGAAGCCGCGCCGGGGCAGGGGTTTGCATGCTTTTGCCGGACCTCCGCAACCTGCTTGAAGTGGGGCGGCAACCCGTTTACAATGCGGTTTCCACAAGGTGAGCGGAAGACTGATGGGGTGGGATTTTTTCGCCGCCCGGAAACCCGCATTATATTTAAAGCATGGAAAGCGGCGTTCGGTGCCTCGATGAAGGTGTTCGGAACAGAAGCCATAGTGCTGACTTCGCGCGATTACGGGGAATCCGACCGCCTGGTTGCGTTTCATACCGCGGATTGCGGGAAGATCCGGGGCATCGCCAAGGGGGCCAGGAGGAGCCGGAAGCGGTTCTGCAATACCTTCGAACCGTGCAGCCTGGTGTCGCTGGAATGCCGGGAAAGAAATTCTTTGTACTGGATCGAGGCGTGCAGCCTCGTAGAACCTTATCTTCCCATGCGGGCCGACGTGGAACGGTGGGCCTACTCGGCGCTGCTGTCCGAAGTGGTGCTGGAAATGGTGCCGGACGGCGAGCCGCAGCCCGAGCTGTTCCGCCTTCACAAGGAGACCCTGGACAGATTAGAAAAAGACAGGGACCCGCAAAACGTGCTAATAATGGCCCTGCTGAGGTTCCAGTTCCACACGGGCTACATGCCGGCGCTGGATGCGTGCACGGTTTGCGGGAGAGCGCTGAAAACGGCGAAAAAGTGGTACTGGCACCCGGGGCAGGGCAAGCTGGTCTGTCCCGAGCACTTTTCACCGGCCGCGGGCTACACGGCGGTGGACTTGGGCACATTGGCGCTCATCCATTATTCCAGGAATATCGCGCTTGACAGAATATGGCGCCTGCGAATGCGCCAGGACGTAAAACTTCCGCTTTTCCGGGGGCTTCTGGACTGGATTCGTCACCACACCGGGAAGGAAATCCGGAGCCTCAAGGTGATCGAGCAGCTTGTGCCGTCCATGGCGGCGGGAGCCGGCCGGCGGGAGATTTGACGGAAACGGGTCTTATGGAGTGGATTTCCCATTTTGAAGGGATCGCGCGCAATTCTCCTCTTCTCGCCCTGGTCCTTTCTTTCGCCGGTGGTGTGCTGGCCAGTTTTACTCCCTGCACCTACCCGATGATGCCCATAACGGTGGCCTTTATCGGCGGCAAGGCGAAGGGCAGCAAGGGCAGAGGGTTCATCCTGTCGGTTTTTTACGTGTTCGGGATGGCGATCGTGTACTCGTCCCTGGGCATGTTCGCCGCCCTGTCCGGCCAGCTCTTCGGGGCGGTCACTTCGAGCCCCTGGACCTACCTGTTCGTTGGAAACATCTGCCTTTTTTTCGGCCTCGTGATGCTGGAGGCGGTCCCGCTTTCTCCCCCCGCGTTCCTCAACAACTGGAAGCTTACGGGATATGCCGGGCACGACATATTCACCAGCATCCTGCTGGGCGGGGCGTCGGCGCTCGTGGTGAGCACCTGCACGACCCCCATTTTGGGCGTGCTCCTGGCCCTGGTGGCGACCAAACACCAGGTGATCTGGGGCGCGGGAATGCTCTTTGCCTTTTCCTTCGGCATGGGGACCCTGGTCATTGTCGTCGGCACGTTCACCGGACTTCTGGCCTCTTTGCCGCGTTCGGGCGTCTGGATGCTGCGGGTGCAACGGGGGTTCGGTCTCATTATGATCCTGGTAGCCGAGTATTTTCTGATTAAAACTGGAGAATTTTGGATATGAATTTCGGAAAAATCGCACTGAAAAGCTTCGTCTTAAGCTTGTCGGCCGTTTTCTTCGCCGCAGCGGCCTTCGTTTCGTTCCAGGCCCCGGCCCTCGCGCAGGCAACCGGCGTTCTCACCGGGAACGCGGCCCCCGATTTCGAACTCAAGGACCTGAACGGCACCGGCGTCAAGCTCTCCGGTTACAAGGGCAAGAAGCCGGTCCTCATCTATTTCTGGGCCACCTGGTGCCCGTACTGCATGGCGGTCCGGCCGGATGTGGTTAAATTGCGTAACGATATCCCCAAGGCCAAGATGGAATTGCTGGCCGTCAACGTGGGCGGAGCGGATTCGCTCAACAGGGTCAAAAAATTCGATGAAGCGCACCCGGCGCCGTACACCATTCTCTACGACGCCGATGCCAGGGTGCCCCGCGCCTACAGGGTCCAGGGAATTCCCCTGTTCATCTTTGTCGATAAGTCCGGCACCATAAAATATCGCGGCAACGGGCTGCCCCCCGATATCAGGCAGTTTCTGAAGTAGGTTTGCCTTTCCGGGGCCATTCGAATCGAAAGCGAAGAGGTGGGTAGGGCCGGGATGTTCGCGGCCGGTTGACATCGTGCTGAAGCTCAAACGGAGAACCTGTCATGAAAGATGTGCTGACCGTCATCATGGCCGGCGGAAGGGGCCAGCGCCTCATGCCTCTCACGCAGGACCGGTCCAAACCGGCCGTTCCTTTCGGAGGCATATACCGCCTGATAGATATTCCCCTGAGCAACTGCATCAACTCGCAGCTCTACAAGATCCTGATATTCCCGCAGTACAAATCCCAGTCGCTGGTGGACCACATCGAGGAAGGCTGGAACATCTTTTCGGGCGACCTGGGCCATTACCTGCGCATCGCGGCGCCCCAGCAGCGGATGGGCGCGGAATGGTACCGGGGGACGGCCGACTGCGTGCGCCAGAACATGTTCCTGATCGAAAGGGAACGGCCCCGCTACGTGCTGATCCTTTCCGGCGACCACGTCTACAAGATGGACTACGTGGCTTTTCGGGAATACCATGACCGGAAGGGAGCGGACGTCACCGTCGGCCTGCTGGAGGTGGACCGGTCGCAGGGATCGGCGTTCGGCATTGCGGAAGTGGACAACGAATTCAGGATCCACGCCTGGGCGGAAAAGCCGAAAGACCCCAAACCGATCCCCGACGACCCGGAGCGCACCCTGGCCTCGATGGGCATCTACCTGTTCCGCACCGACCTGCTGCTCGAACTCCTGAAAAAAACGGACTACGACGATTTCGGCGGGGACATCATCCCCAAGCTGATCGGGGACCTCAAAATTTACGCCTACCCCTACCGGCGTCTCAACCGGATACGCGACTATATCCACCAGGTGGGTCCGGACGGCGTGCGGCGCCTGGAACTGGTGGAAAACACGCGCGATTCTCAGTACTGGCGCGACGTGGGCACCCTGGACGCCTACTGGAACGCCAACATGGACCTCACGGGGGTCGATCCCTTCTTCAATCTCTACGGCACCCTGTGGCCGGTCCGCACCCTCCAGCGCCAGTTCCCGCCGGCGAAGTTCGTGTTCAACGAACGCAATTCCGGCAATCCCCGGATGGGCACCGCGGTGGATTCCATGGTGTCCAACGGCTGCATCATCAGCGGCGGCATCGTGAGGAGTTCGATACTGTCCAACAACGTGATGGTGCGAAGCTGGGCCGAAGTGGACGAGTCGGTGGTCATGGATCACGTGGAGATCGGCCGCCACTGCCGGATAAAGAAGGCCATCATCGACAAGCACAACGTGATCCCCCCCAATACCGAAATCGGTATCAACCCGCAGGCGGACCGCGAACGGTTCACGGTCACCGAACGCGGCATCGTGGTGGTGCCCAAGGGATATTTCGCGCGGACGGATTGATTCGCGGGCAGCCCGCAAATCTTCCCGCAACGCGGGTAGCCCGGATGTGTGCCGGTAGAACCGACGGGTGGCGGGTGGCCCGGATAAGGATTATCCGGGCGCGGAGCGCAAGAGGTTCGGCGATGACCGGTCCCTGATCCGGGGCTATGCAATGGAACGCAAGATCTTTGATATCGGAGGCCATGCTCATTTTGTAACCTTTTCCTGCTACAAGAGGAGAAGGGTTCTGGATGATCATCGTGCCAAGGGAATTGTCATCCACTTCCTTGCGGATCAATTGCGAAGGGCGGAAGGGGCGTGTTTGGGCTTTGTGATTATGCCGGATCACGTTCATGGGTTGGTGCACTTTAAAGAAGCGGCCATGCTCAGCCAATTCATGCAGCAGTGGAAGAGAAGATCGTCCATCCGGCGGGTGGCCCGGATGTGTGCCGGTAGAACCGACGGGTGGTGGGTGGCCCGGATAAGGATTATCCGGGCGCTGGACTTTGGCCCTTTACTAGTGTAGCATCCCGTAAGTTCATCCATATTATGC
>LUZZ01000482.1 GCA_001603845.1 Syntrophobacterales bacterium Delta_01
GTTTTACAGGGGGGAAAAATCCCGGTCCAGGGATTTTGGAGGCACCGGCATCGGCCTTGCCATCGTCAAGGAGATCGTGGCGGCCCACGGAGGCCGGGCCACGGTAGAAAGCATGCCCGGAAAAACCGTCTTCTGCATCGCCCTGCCCCGCCGCCGCGACACTTGATGCCCATTCGTGTTCAAAATCGATACTGAAACGATACTTTGAAAACATGGGGAGCCGCGTCTCCCGAGGTCCCTCCGCCCCGCTCTGCTTCCCTGCTCAATTGGGCGCTCCAGCAGGCCGCCTTTCCCGGTCGACCGGCAATAACGCCCATCTTTACCGAATCTTGACACTCTCCTTAACGGTTCTTCACCGCACGTAGTTAAATTGGTTAAAACCGGGAGAACAAAGAATGGTTTTCATAGGGAGAAAAAGTCATGGCTTTTCCGCCTCAAAAACTGAAAGGCCTGTCTGGAACCACCGGACGCCGGCTGATTTGGACGGCGCTCGTCCTGTTTTCCGTGGGCGGCGCGATCTGCAGCTTCAATCCGCCCGCCGATAACGGGCGACCGCCCATGAAGGAGGAGCAGGCAATGAATACGCAATCGGAAGAGGTTCGGGCAGGCGGGGAAATCGGCACGGGCGATGGTGCCGCCCCGTCGCAAATCGAGACGGCGACGTTTGCGCTCGGCTGCTTCTGGGGACCGGACGCCCGGTTCGGGCGCATCAAAGGCGTGGTCCGAACCCGTGTGGGATACACGGGCGGCACCACGGAAAATCCCACTTACCACGGGCTGGGCGACCATTCCGAGGCGGTGGAAATGGACTACGATCCGTCGGTGGTTTCCTATTCGGACCTGCTCGATGTATTCTGGAAAAGCCACAATCCGGGAAGCCGCCCGTGCTCGAGGCAGTACAGGTCCGCGATCTTTTACCACAACGAAGAACAGAAGCGGCTGGCCCTGGAATCCAGGAAAGCGGTGGAGGCCGGAACCGGGAAGGTATACACCGAAATCGAGCCCGCGGGCCGGTTCTACCGGGCCGAGGACTACCACCAGAAATACTATCTCAGGCAAAGGCCCGACCTGCTGAATGAACTTCGGAAAACCTACCCCCGAGACAGGGACCTGGTCGATTCCACGGCGGCGGCGCGCGTAAACGGCTACCTCGGCGGAAACGGTTCCTGCGCCCTCGCGCACCGGGAACTGAAAGACATCCTCCCGCAGACCGCGGGCGGGAAATTGCCGGACCTGCTGTGCGGGCCGGGACGGTACGAAGCGGAAGATGCGGGCCGAGCGGGAACAAGATGAAAGGTTCGAAAATCGGTCGTGCTGTCCTGAAAAATCTGCAAAGCCGGCGAGAGGATTCCCTCCCGCCGGCTTTGATCATCCAAGGTTCCAACCGATCGTGGAGGGAGGCTGCTGTTGATTTTACCCTGCCTCGCCCCCACGGCCTGCCATTGCGTGTTCCTTAAGCGGCGTTGGCCGCCGCCAAGCCGCGGTCGGCTCCGATAAGATCGGCGTATTCTTTGATACGTTCGCGTTATTTTATCGTGGGGTCGGTTTCGGAGAGGCGATCCCGGCCAGGATGTCGGCCACCGCGTCCGGCATGGTGATCATGGGAGAGTGTCCGGTCTGCATTTCGTAGTAGTTCCACCCGTCCTGCCGGCACCGGGCGGCGATGTTTTTGATGAGAAGGTTCTTGTGTTCCGTGCAGTGGATGTAAGTCCTGGAGACCGTTCCGTTTTGGTCGCTTTTCGGGTACGGCGATTGGAAGGCCCGGACCGGGAACTGGACGAGTTTCGAACTGAACCACCGCTTGTCTTCCTCGCAACGTATCCCGAACATTTCGAGGGGCCAGGGGCGGACCTGCCACCCCGCCACATGGCGCTGAAAGAAGGGCTGAAACTCGGGGCCCGTAAGGTCCAGAAACGATTTCCCCGCCACGGGCACCACCGCGTCGAGATAGACGAGGTCCGAAACCTTATGGTGCAGCTTGTCGGCCACCGCCGTGATGATCATGCCGGCATAGCTGTGCCCTACCAGGACCACGTTGCTCAGGCTTTCGAAATAAATGACGTTGACCACGTCCTGGACGTAGGTGCTCAGGCCGACGTTCCGGTCGAGCAGGTGCATCCGCTCCCCCGTCCCGGTAAGAGTGGGAGTATGGACCGCGTGATTTCGGTCTCTCAGGATTCCGGCTACGCGCTGCCAGACCCATCCGCCCTGAAAGGCTCCGTGTACGAGTACAAAAGTCGACATATCGGTTTCCGAACCGGATTCACATGAAGCGTTCATCCGACTTACGGGATTCGGCCTTTTCCACCTTGCCCGCGAACCAGCCCACCCGGTCCGCATCCCAGACGTCGAATTTCGGGACATACGGCTTGATGTCCAGAACAGGGGTCCCGTCGAGAATGTCCACGTTTTCCACGTGAAGCACGTTGGCTGCGATCCCCGTGAGCCTCAGAACGGAAATCCCGATGGAGTTCGGCCGCCTGGGCGACCGCGTGGCGAACACGCCCCGGTCGGTATTGTCCAGGAAGGGTTTAACGAGAAGGGAATAACCCGATATCCGGTGAAAATGGTAAATCACGATGATGTGCGAAAATCCCTCCAGGTCCCGGAGGCCCTCCTGGAAGGCGGGAAGGACCTCGATCGACCCGGCAACGCCCTGGGCGCCGACGGGCTGAATGGGCATTCCGTTTACTTCCGTGAATGGTGAGTGAATGGTCCCGATGGGTTCGAAACAGGTCATGCAAAATGCTCCGACATATACCTTGAAAATAGAATCCTACCTAACTGGTGCGAAGGACACCTCCGGGAAGACTCTCCCCCCGCTTCTTTGGAAACAGCATCCTGAACGCAATGCCTCCTGCCGCCGGCGTCCCCGCAAGGCACCAAAACCAATCCCCCGTCACATTCCTACCACCCTCCCCCTCTCAACGCTGCTAACTTTAGGGACGACGCTCCACGAACTCCCCTCCCTTGGCGGGAGGGGCAGGGGGAGGGGGTTGACATCGCTCAGTTTTTCACCCCCCACCCTGCCTCCCCCATCAAAGGGAGAGGAGTTTGAAGCCAACAACATTGCCTCCCCCCCTGCGGCCTCGAAGCGGGACCGGGCAGACGCAACGGCGGAAAAATCCGATTCGGCCTTGATTCCGAAACAAAAAAAGATTAAGTCTGTCCGCTATACACGACATGACGTATGGTTTAAACCCTATCATAGCAGTTTAACCCTGTCACGATGTATTTGATAGACTACATTTTTGTAGGATTGTGGATGGCTACCTACATATTTGTACACGGAGCCTTTCAAGGCGGATGGGTTTGGGGGAAGGTGGCTTCCATCCTGCGATGGGAAAAACACCAGGTGTATACCCCCACACTTACCGGCTGTGGAGACCGGAGTCATCTTCTTAACGAGAGTATCGATTTACATACCTATATCAAGGACATAACCAATTTCCTGCATTGCGAGAACCTGAACGGTGTGGTCCTGGTGAGCCACGGGTATTCCGGAATGGTCACTTCGGCCGTGGTCCAGGCCATGCCCCACGTCGCCCGCAAAGTGGTCTACCTCGATGCGGCGGTCCCGGAACAGGGAAAGTCTTTCCTGGACCTTGCCGGCGACGGATTCAGGCACGTCCTCGGCATCCACCGCCTTAACGACTGGCTGGTAAAACCGTGGCCGGCGGTGAGCTTCGGCATATCCCGTGCAACCGACAAACAGTGGTTCGAATCGCGGCTGGTAAATTTTCCGCTGGCCGCCTTCACTACCCCGTTTCCGGGCAGGTTCGACGGCAGCCTGTTCGATATTTCCTTCATCCATTGCCAAAACGGGTCGAACGGATCGGCCGGAATCACCGCCGACGACGCGAAACACAGGGGATGGGCATACCACGAACTCGAATCCGGGCCCCTTCCCATGGTCACCACCCCGCAGGAACTGGCCGACCTGCTGGCGGCAATCGGGAGCTGAGATCGCAACGGGCGGCGGCTGAAAAGAGCGGGAAAAGGCTTTCCCCCGGAAGGGCGCAACTCTTCCTGCTCTTAAAGTATGGATGGCACGTGCGGAGGCTCGATGTCCCACTATCTTCAACCCTATAGAAAAAGGAGGTACCATATGAAAGGCAGGGTGTTCACTCGTAGATTGGGTTTGGTTGCAGTCCTCACTCTCGGTATTGCCCTTGGCTTCAATTCCGCGGCGCTGTGTGCCGATACGGACACCGTTACCGTTTTCGCCGCGGCATCCACCACCAATGCCATCACCGATATTGGAAAGATGTTTACCGAGAAGGGGAAGGGCAAATTCGTTCCGTCTTTCGCTTCTTCTTCGACCCTGGCCAAACAGATCGAAAGCGGCGCTCCGGCCAACGTCTACCTGTCGGCCAACCAGAAGTGGATGGACTACCTCGATGAGAAGAAGGTGATCGTGCCTTCGAGCCGCTTCGACCTGCTCGCAAACACCATCGTGCTCATCGTTCCCGGCGACAGCAAGGTCAAGAAAGTGGAAATCGGCCCCGGTTTCGATCTCGTAAAGCTCCTTGGCGACGGGCGGGTTGCCATGGGCGATCCGGACCATGTTCCCGCCGGCATTTACGGAAAGCAGGCGCTCGAACACCTCGGGCTCTGGAAGGCCGTGGAACCGAAGGTGGCGAGAAGCAAGGACGTGCGCGCGGCCCTGACGCTGGTCGAACGCGGCGAGACCCCGTTCGGGATCGTGTATGCGACCGATGCGGCCATTTCGGATAAAGTGAAAATCGTGGGGACCTTTCCCGCGGACACGCACCCGCCCATCGTGTATCCCGTGGCGCTGGTGAAGGGGAAGGACACGGCGGTCGCGAAAAGCTTTCTCGATTTCCTCAAAACGAACGAGGCGAAAGCCGTCTTTAAAAAGTACGGCTTTACGGCAAAATAATGGAAACGTTCGGCCTCACGCCTGTTGAAGCGGAAGCCCTGCGGCTCAGCGTGAAAGTTTCATGCTGGGCCGTCATGGGCAGCCTGCCGCTGGGTATTTTCGTGGCATGGGTGCTCGCCCGGTTCAAATTTCCGGGCAAGACGCTCGTGGACGGCTTCATCCACTTGCCGCTGGTCATTCCGCCCGTGGTCACCGGGTATATTCTGCTGGTGCTGATGGGCAAGCGGGGCCTTGTCGGCTCGTGGCTGGACCGGGTTTTCGGCATCCAAATCGCCTTCACCTGGAAAGGGGCCGCCCTGGCTTCGGCGGTCATGGCCTTTCCGCTGATGGTGCGCGCCGTGAGGCTTTCCCTGGAAGGAATGGACCAGGGGCTCGAAGCCGCGGCCAGAACGCTCGGGGCCGGACCCTGGCGGGTCTTTTTCACGGTGACCATTCCGCTCATCGTGCCGGGGATCCTGACGGGGGCCATCCTGGCGTTCGCGCGAAGCCTGGGCGAGTTCGGGGCCACCATCACCTTTGTGTCCAATATTCCGGGGCAAACTCAAACCCTTCCCCTGGCGCTCTACACCCTCACCCAGG
>LUZZ01000091.1 GCA_001603845.1 Syntrophobacterales bacterium Delta_01
CCTCCAGTCCACGGCGTCGATCGTCCTGCTTGCCGGCGGGCGGACCAACCTGGAGCGCGTCGCCAGGCAGCGTTTTTCGGCCGCGCAGATGAAAAAGCTTGGCATATCGCTTCCGGCGCTGATCCCGGAAGAAAAGGGCCTGGAATACTATCGGGCGGCCGTGCGGTGGCTTTGCGGGAAAGGGTTCCGCACCTGGGAGGCCAACAACTGGGGCCATTTCGATTTTTTCCCGGACCGCGACGGGCTGCAACTGATCGCCGGCTCCAGACTCAACCTGCGAAATGAAGCGGCGCTGGCCCAGGCATCGGATCTGGGCTGCGCCCTCAGCGTGGTGTCCCTGGAAATCAGCGGGGAAGAACTGAAGCAGTTGGGGCAGGGGCGCTTTTGCGGCAAAACGGCTGTAACCCTTTATTCCTGGCCGCCTCTTTTCACCTCGCGGCTGGTTCCCGGCCTTGCCGAGGACAAACCGTTCACCACGGCGCGGGGAGACGTCTATCTTTTCAAGAAACAGTCCGGGAACGTGTTCATCTATGCGGACAGGCCGGTAAACTGGTTCGAGGAAACCGGCTCGCTCAGAACCCAGGGGTTTCGAAACTTCGTCATCGACGTGAGCGAAGGCCCCGGAAAACAGCCCAACGCGCTGGAAAACGCCCTGAACGGTTTTGCCGGGACCCGCCGAAAGGCACCTTATTCACGTTTCAACTTCGACCGCAGACCGCCGGGCTCCACGCCCCCGGCCGCCGACCGGACCTAGGCCGCCAGTTTCAGTTTCTGTAGGGACGCGTCTATGAAAGCGGGGATGTCGTCGGGGTTTCGGCTGGTGACCAGGTTGCCGTCCACCACTACTTCGCTGTCGATGAACTCGGCCCCCGCGTTTTTTACATCCTGGATCAGGGACTTCCACGCCGTTACGCGGCATCCCTGGATCGCCCGGGCGGAAATCAGGAGCTGCGGCCCGTGGCATATCGCAAAAACCGGCTTGCCGCTCTCCATGAATTCCCTGACGAACCGGACCGGCTCGTCATAGGCCCTCAGGTTATCCGGCGAATAGCCCCCCGGGATCAGCAGGGCGTCGAAATCCTGAATGCGCGCGTCTTTGACGTCCATGTCGATGGTGACGGGGGTGTTCTCTTTTTTGCCTGTTACGGTCTCGCCTTTTTTGAGTCCCAGGTGCACCAGCCGGTGCCCGGCATGCCGGAACGCCTCGGCCGGCCTGGTGTATTCGGAATCTTCGAAGTCCTTGCCTATCAACACGGCGATTTTCATTGTTTCCTCCGCGATTTGAATAAGTTGTCCCTTAAAGATTTTGCCTCTGGCCTGGATTGGCAATATCGCGGAGGAATTTAGGGACAAGCCCTCAATGAATGAGGCGGCGGCGCATTACCGTGAGGGCCACCGGAAACAGGACGGCGAACATGAGCAGCAGGTATAGCGCCGCCAGCAGGAGCCCGACGTGCGGTTCGCCCGCGGCCAGCGCCCGGCACAGGTCCACCAGGTGGGTCAGCGGAAGGATCTGGGACAGGACCTGCGCCCAGTGGGGAAGGGCTTCGATGGGGAAAAAGGTCCCGCTGAACAGAAACATGGGGGTGATGAACAGAAAGATGGGCAAATTGAACATATCGATGCTGGGAACGATCCCGGTGAACACCATCCCGGCCGCTCCGAAGGCAAGCCCTCCCAGAAACGCAAGGGGCAGGATCAACAGCCCGGCGGGGTACTGCACCAACCCGAACAGGCTGACCACCACCAGCATGATGGCGGTTGCGATCACCGATTTGGTGGCCCCCCACACGATTTCGCCGGCGATGATGTCTTCGAGCGAAAGCGGGGTGGCCATCATGGCGTCGAAGGTCTTCTGGTAGTACATGCGGACGAACGACGCGTAAGTATTTTCGAAAAAGGAGTTGTACATCATGGTGATGGCCAGCAGGGCGGGCGCGATGAAAACGATGTAGGGAAGTTCGCCGCCCCGGTACGGCACCTTGTTGATAAAGGTGCTGAGGCCCACGCCGAAAGCCGTGAGGTACAGGAGAGGCTCCAGCAGGGGCACCAGGAAGTTCACCAGCCATATCTTTCTATAGACCACGTAATTGCGGTTCCAGACGTGGATGAAACGCCGGGAAATGTTTGCCGCCTGAAAGATATTTTTCATTCGCGAAGTTCTCTCCCGGTGAGCCTCAGGAATACGTCTTCCAGGGTCGCCATTCTCTTGATGCACGTCTCTTCGCAGAACTGGTCGCCGATGGTCTCGAACAGGTGGTCGGCTTCCCGGCCGTAGACGATGATGCGGTGGTCGAGCATGTCGTGCATGAAACCGCGGGAGCGCACCATGTCGCGCACCTGCTCCCTGGGGTTCACGATCTCCACCACGTGGTCCCCGGCATGGCTGCGGATGAGGTCCTGCGGCTCGCCTTCCACCAGTATCTTTCCGTGGTCCATGATGATCAGGCGGTCGCAAAGCCTGGAGGCTTCATCCATGTAATGCGTGGTGATCAGGATGGAGAGCCCGTTGGCGCGCAAAAGTTCGAGACGTTCCCAGACCTGGTGGCGGGACTGCGGGTCCAAACCGGTCGTGGGTTCGTCCAGGATCAGGAGTTCGGGGTTGTTGATGAGCGCCCGCGCCAGCACCAGGCGGCGCATCATTCCGCCCGAAAGGCTGGTTACCTTCTCCCCGGTGCGGTGTTCCAGGGCGATGAATTTCAGGAGCTGGGCGGCCCGGTTGCGGGCTTCCCTGCCGGGAATGTCGTAGTATCGTGCAAACACTTCCAGGTTTTGCAAAACGGTGAGATCGGGGTCCAGGTTGTTTTCCTGCTGGCAGACGCCGATTCGCGCCTTTATGGCCCGTGCGCCCGTGCGGACGTCGATTCCGAACACGCGCAGGCTCCCCGAACTCATCGGTGAGAACCCGTAGATCATCCGGATGGTCGAAGTCTTGCCGGCGCCGTTCGGGCCGAGCAGCCCCAGGCATTCCCCCGGCAGCAGGTGAAAGGAGATCCCGTCCACGGCCACAAAGGAACCGAAAGCCTTCCTGAGTTCGTTCGCCTCTATGATGTATGGAGCTTTTTCATCCATTTTTCGCGGGCATTTCCCTGAAGTGTTTCCGGAAAAGTCGAACGGTCTGCCGGCTGCACCAGTGGTCAGGATAAGGCACGAACGGGGCCTTCGCAAGGAAAAGGATTTATTCCCGGTGTGTTCCATAAGGAACGGGAGGAACTTATGTTCATAAGAACAGGCCGGAAGGCCGGATTCGGAAACGGTCGCGCATCGTCCGAAAGGATATTTTGAATGAAAACACCGTAAGCGCCTAGAACAGGATTGCTCCATGCCCTCAAGCCTTGACTGGACTCAACTCAGTTTCATTTTGATCCTCATCGTTTCTTTTGTGCTGCTGATCACCGAATTGCTGCGAAACGACCTGGTCGCCGTTCTCATTATCGTCGCCCTGGCCCTGACCGGGGTGCTGGAGCCGTCGGAAGCCCTCGCGGGATTCGGCAGCGAACCGGCCATCATCGTAGCCAGCATATTCGTCATGACCGGGGCGTTCCAGAGGACGGGCCTTGCGGACGCCATCGACACCTGGATCGGCAGGTTCGCCGGCAGGGGCTATATAGCCGGGTCCTGGTGGTGATCATGCTCTCGGTGGCTTTCCTTTCGGCGTTCACGCACCATGTCACCACCACGGCGTTGATGCTGCCCGTGGTCCTCACCCTGTGCCGCGAACGGGACATAGCGGTCTCCAAGCTGCTGATGCCCATGTCGTTTGCCGCCTCCCTGGGCACCACCATCACGATCATAGGAGCGCCCGCCTTCCTGATCGCCGGCAACGTGCTGGTGCAGGCGGGGCGTCCCGGCCTGGGTATTTTTTCGATCGCGCCCATCGGGATTTCGATTACCATCGCCGGCACGCTCTTCATGCTGGCCGCCGGGCGCTTCCTGCTGCCCGCACGGGAAGGGGGCGAGACTTTGGCCGACCTGTACCGCCTGGACAGCTATTTCACGGAAGTGGAAATTTTGGACGGCTCGCCGTTTATCGACCGGACGGTGACGGAAGTGGCCTCCAAGGGGCCGTTCCGCTTTGCCGCGGTGGGATGGAAGCGCGACGGGAAGGGATTGTGCCGGCTGCTGGACGAGGAAAAGCTCAGAAAGGGCGATGTGCTGTGGGTCCACGCCACCCCCGAGGACTTGATCGCCCTGCGGCGGGAAAGCGGAGTCGAACTGCACCCGCTCATGGAGTACGGGACGGGTGAAGGCCGCGGGGGAGCCGCGCGGGAAGATCCGGCCGACCGGCTCGTCCAGGCCATCGTGGCGCCGCAGTCCGACATGATCCACCGATCTTTGCAGGAAGTGGATTTCAAGACGCGCTACGGCGCCATCGTTCTGGGCATCTGGCGGCGCGGCGGGTTTTTGTGCCAGGAACTGGCCACCGTGAAGTTCGAGGCCGGCGATGTGCTGGTGCTGGAGGGGGACCACGAGTCGCTTTCGCGCATCGCACGGGACCCCGCCTTCCTGATGATCGTGCCTTTTCACGGGGAAACGCGGCTGCGCGGAAAAGCCAAGGTGGCGGGGGCCGTCATGCTTGCGGCCGTAGTCGCGGCGGCGTCGCGCCTGGTGAGCCTGGATATCGTCATGCTGGCAGGGGCCGCGGCCATGGTGCTTTGCGGCTGCATCACGCCCCGGCTGGCCTATCAGTCCATCGATACGAAAATTTACGTGTTCATTGCGGGGGCTATTCCACTGGGCGCCGCGATGCAAAAGACCGGAACGGCCGCCCTGATGGCCTCCCGGCTCCAGGAAATGATCAGCGGGTGGAACCCGGTGTTTATCCTCCTGCTGATCTTCGCCATCGTCGCCCTCATCACCCAGTTCATGTCCGATGCGGCCACCACGGCGCTCTTCGCCCCGATTGCGGTGGCCCTGGCGGAAAGGCTGGGACAGGCCCCGGAACCGTATGTGATCACGGTGGCCATGGCCGCGGTGACCTCATTTCTGACTCCCATCGGCCATCACGGCAACCTGCTGGTCTACGGACCCGGCCGCTACCGGTTCAGCGACTTCACGCGCGTGGGAACTCCCCTCACGGCAATCGTCGCCGTCCTGGTGGCCGTGATCTCGCTGGCCGTCTGGCAATAGCGGGCCGGAGCCAAAATAATTAATCGAAGACGCGCGCTCAGCGCCTCATCGACCCGTGGTCCGGGCGATAGTAGGGCGGGTAGGGGCTCACGATGTCGCCGTTTTCATGCACGGTCTCCTGCGGGGAACTCACGGCGTACCCTTTGTCCTTAAGGTCCATGTGGCCGATGCCGTAACTCCGTGAGGCCGCCTCATTTTCGCGGTTGGAAGCAATGCAGGACGAATTCACAACGGCGACGGCCCCCAGCAGCAAAACGAACAGAAAAAACTTTCGCGGTTTCATGACCTGCCCCTTTCCCGCAGAAGCGTTTCCGGACGCCCGGAGCGGAAAACCGACCGGTACCGATCGAAATAAGATCTCTCATGATTGAAAGATGCGCGACGGCGATTTTTGGTCTACAGGAACAGGTCCCGAGGGTCCGGCGGGACCGATGGGTGGGCAAAGCGTCCGGGCACGGCAAAGCCGCGCCCGGACGAAACTGCATTGGCGGCTTCGTACGGATGCGTCTTTTACACCCGCAGGGCGGTCCTATCTTGGAGGATCCAGTCGGAAACTTCGATGTATTTGAAGCCCTTAGGCTGGTCGGGCATGATCACACGGGCAATGCCCGCATTGATGATGACCCGCTTGCACAGAAGGCAGGGCATGATCTCCTCCACCGGCCGGCCGGTTTCCACTTCGGTCCCCACCAGGTAGAGGTCGGCCCCGTCCATGTCCAGCCTGGAAGCGTGGATGACGGCGTTCATTTCGGCGTGCACCGCCCGGCAAAGTTCGTAGTTCTGGCCGGGAGGAATATTCATTTCGCTTCTGACGCAGCGGCCGATGTCGATACAATTGGCGGTCTGCCGCGGCGCGCCGTTGTAGCCGGTGCTGATGATCTGGTCGTTTTTCACGATCACCGCGCCGAACCTGCGCCGGAGGCAGGTGCTCCTCAAGGAAACCGATCTTGCTATTTCGATGTAGTATTCGCTCTTACTCGGCCTGTCCACTCTTCTCCCCTTTCGGCACCATTCCCGGAAGTCCACGATCCGGGGAATGACAACCCGTCTATCTTCGCCCGATGGGCGAAACTTCCACTCCGGCCTCTTCCAGCGAGTCCCGGATGGCCTTTGCCAGTTCCCATGCGCCGGGCGTGTCGCCGTGAACGCACAGGGTGTCCGCCCGGACCGAAATTTCTTCTCCTTCGATGCTGATGATCTTGCCGGTTTTGGCCATCCTCAGCACGCGTTCGCGTATTTTCTGCGGGTCCCGGATCAACCCGCCTTCCAGCTTGCGGGACGCGAGGCGTCCGTCGCGCGTGTAGGCCCGGTCCGGAAATGCCTCCTGCGCCACCTTCAGCCCGGCGTCAAGCGCCATTTCCGCGCACAGCGAACCGGCGAGGGCGTACAGCACGAGGTCCGGGTCGAACGATTTCACTGCGTCGATGATTTCCGCGGCGGCGGCTTCGTTTTTGGCGGCGTGGTTGTAGAGCGCTCCGTGGGGCTTCACATGCTGAATCTCGCACCCGGCGGCGCGGGCAAAGGCGGAAAACGCTCCGATCTGGTAGAGGACGAGACTCCGGATCTCGCCGGGAAACGTTTCCAGGTTGCGGCGGCCGAAACCGATGAGGTCGGGGTAGCCGGGATGAGCTCCCACGGCCACGCCGTTGGATTTGGCGAGTGCGATGGTGCGCTCGATCACCTGCGGGTCTCCGGCGTGGAAACCGCAGGCGATGTTTGCCGAACTGACGTACCGGATGATTTTTTCGTCTTCGCCGATCCGGTAGACCCCGAAGCTTTCCCCCATGTCGCAGTTGATGTCGATTTTCACCAGATTTCCCCCCTCGTGTGGATCAGCCCGTAGCAAGGTTTTCGTTGGGAATATCCGTAATGAACATGTGCCCGGGGGCGTGCGTGATGCACAGGTCGAGTCCCGCCGAGAGCGCGGCCACCGACGAGGTGACTCCGCAGGCCCAGAAGACGGGAGTTTCGTTTGCACGGATGCTGACCGGGTCCCCGAAATCGGGCTTATCGAGATTTTTGATGCCCAGCGCCTCCGGGTTTCCCACGTGAACGGGCGCTCCATGGACCGACGCGTAGCGGCCGGTGACCAGGACCGCGCGGGCGACCAGTTCGTTGGCGATGGGCCGCATGCTGACCACCAGCGGCGAGGAAAACGGCGCGGCCGGCGTGCACTGGCGGTTGGTCCGGTACATCGAGACGTTTTTCCCCTCGTCGATATTTCGCACCGGCACCCCGGCGCCGATCAGCGCATGTTCGAAGCTGAAGCTGCACCCCAAAAGAAAGCTCACCATGCCGGGTCCGAAACGGGGCGTGATGTCCGGGGTCTCTTCTACCAGCTTTCCCTTGCTCCACACCCGGTACAGGGGCACGTCCGTGCGGATATCGGCCCCGGGAGCGGTCAGGCGGGGTTCATGGTCGCCCGGTTCCAGGACTTCCAGCACGGGGCACGGCTGAGGGTTTCGCTGGCAAAACAGGAGAAACTCGAAGGCGAACTTGCGATCCAGTATCACCAGGTTGGCCTGGGCGTAGGCGGGCGCTAGGCCCGAGGTGGGTTTTTTCCATTCACCTGCACGGATTTTAGCGCGGATTTGCGCCGGGCTCAGGGTATTCATGGCAGCAGCGTCCTTATGAGATATTCGTTTCGCAGGTAAATCTCCCGCGCCTGCCACAGGTCGGTCCGCTCGAACCTCACCCGGTCTCCGGGTGCGAGCTGGGCCACCAGGGGCAGGTCCGCCGAAATCACGGTAGCTATTTTAACGTAGCCGCCGACGGTCTGGCAATCGGATGCGAGAATGGTCGGCTGCCCGTTGCCGTGTACCTGGACCGCACCGGGGCAGGTGCCGTCCGAGATAATGTCCGCGCCGCGGGGAAGCGAAAGTGCCGGCCCGGAAAGCGCCAGCCCCATCCTGTCCGCGCGGGCGCTCACTTCATACCATTTCGAAAAAAAATCCGTTCGGCTCTCCGGGGACACGAAATCATCCTGGGGGCCGGGAACAGCCCTCAGCACGGCTTCGCGGGAATAGCGCGGGACCAGTTCCGCCGGGGCGGTTCCTGTCCATCCGCCGCCCGGTCCCACGGGCAGGATATCTCCGGCCCGTAGCGGCCGCCCGTCGAGCCCGCCGAACCTGCCGCGCAGATAAGTGGACCGGCTGTCCATGACCGGCGCGACGTCGATGCCGCCGGATACGCAAAAACAGGTCCTCGGCCCCCCGGCGGCATCCACGTGCAACACGTCGCCTTCGCCGGCCGCATGGGAACGCCAGGACTCGACGCGCCGGCCGTTCAAAAAGATTCCCGGTTCCTGCCCGCATACCGCAAAATGTGCACGGCAGCGGAATTCGGCGCGAAATCCCCCGGCGGTGATTTCGATTCCCGCAGAGTCCTGCGGGTTTCCCACCAGCAGGTTTCCCACCCGGAACGCCTGGAGGTCCATGGCCCCGGAAACGGGTACTCCCCAGCTCCGGTATCCGAAACGGCCCCTGTCCTGCACGGTGGCCAGCGGCCCGGGTTCAAGAATTTGAATGCTTCGCAAACTCGTCTCCGGAAATCGGCCTGAACCGGACGAAGTCGCCGGCCTGGAGCAGAAACGGCACTTCGCGCAGGGGGTCGAAAAGCTTGAGAGGGGTCCTTCCTATGAGCTGCCAGCCGCCGGGGCTTTCGATGGGGTAGATCCCCGTCTGTTGGTCCGCGATTCCCACGCTTCCCGGAGGGACCGTTTTGCGTGGATCTTTCTTGCGCGGGGTGTGGAGCCTTTCATCGAGTCCCCCCAGGTAGGCAAATCCGGGCGTAAACCCGATCATGTACACCCGGTAAACCGGCGCGCAGTGAAGCCCGATGACCTTTTCGGCGCTCAAGTGGTGAAACCTCGCGACTTCCTCCAGATCGGGGCCGTAGTCTTCTTCGTAACAAACCGGCACGTCCTTGATGACGGTATTTTCCGGGGCGGCTTCCGCGGCAGATTCGGTGCAGTCCTCCACGAGTTGTACGAGCCGTTCGAAGGAACACGTCCACGGGTCGTACTGGATGAACAGGGAGCGGTAGGTAGGGTTGAGATCGACGATACCCGGATGCGCCGCCGACTTCAGGGCGGCGAACAGGTTTCGCACCAGGGTGTTGGTTTCCGGGTCGATGCTGTCGCCGAATTCGACGCTGATCCCCGTATCGCCGCACCACAATATTTTGGGCTTCGGGTACATGGGAGCGGCGCTACAGACCGAGGAAAGCTTTGCGGACCGTTTCGCTGCCCAGCAGTTCCTCCCCGGTGCCCTCCTGGACGATCCTGCCGGACTGAAGCACGTAGCCCCTATCCGATATTTCGAGGCTTTCCCGCACGTTTTGCTCCACCAGGAAAATGGTCAGCCCCTGCCGCTTCAGCTCCACGATAGTATCGAACAGCTCGTCCACCAGCCGCGGCGAAAGCCCCAGGGACGGCTCGTCCAGCATCAGGATGCGGGGTTTGCTCATGAGCCCCCGCCCGATGGCCAGCATCTGCTGTTCGCCGCCCGAAAGGGTGGCAGCGGCCTGCTTCCGGCGCTCCCTGAGACGGGGAAACAGCTTGTAGACGGATTCCAGGCTTTCCGCGATGCCGTCGCGCGCCTTCGGGGAGTAGGCCCCCATCAGCAGGTTCTGCTCGACGCTGAACGGCTGGAAAAGCATCCTTTCTTCCGGCACGTACACCATCCCCATCCGGACCAGGGATTCGGTGCGCGATCCCTGGACGGGGGTCCCGTCGAGCAGGATGCGCCCGGCGTATACGGGCAACGCCCCCATCAGGGCGCGCAGGATGGTGGATTTGCCGGCTCCGTTGGATCCGACCATGCAGACGGTCTCTCCCCGGTTTACCTGGAAGGAAACGCCGTGGATAACCGGGATGCCGGAGTACCGGACATAGATATCGGCTACTTCGAGGAGGATGGTTCCGGGCATTCTTTTACTCTCCGGGCATATTCACGGGCGTACTTTTCTCCCAGGTATGCCTTCACCACGTCGGGTGTGGCGAGGACGGTTTCGGGTTCGCCCTCGGCGATTTTGCGGCCGTAGTCGAGCACAATGACTCTGCGGCAAAGTTTAGTTACCATTTCCATGACGTGCTCTATGAGCACCACCGTTATATTCATGCTGTCGTGAACGAAGCGGATGAGCGACGAGATCTCTTCGACTTCCTGGGGGACGAGGCCGGCCGCCACTTCGTCCAGAAGAAGCATTTTGGGCCGGGTGCCGATGGCGGTGGCCATCACGACGCGCTTCTGGGCGGCGATAGGCAGTTCGTTCACCAGGTTCGGGGCCAGGTGGTCGATCTGGAGATCCTTCAGGATTTTATCCGCCCTGGCGGCGGCCTCCGAACGGCGGCGGGTGTTCATGAAACATCCCACCATGATGTTTTCCCGGACGGTGAGGTCCCCGGAAGCGGCATAGACCTGGAAAGTGCGGGTGAGCCCCCGCCGGGCGGTCTGGTGGGCGGTGAGACCCGTGATGTCGCGGCCGTCGAAAAAAATGCTTCCGCCGTCCACCTTGTACGCCCCCGCGATGCAGTTGAACAGGGTGGTCTTGCCGGCCCCGTTGGGGCCGATGATGCCCAGCAGTTCTCCCTTGGCGACCGCGAACGAGATGTCGTCGTTGGCGACCAGTCCGCCGAAACGCTTCGTTACATTTTTTACTTCGAGCATTGGCGTCATGATGCCCGCGCCCTCCGCCGCACGCGTTCCACGATCCCGTAGATCCCCTTGGGTTCGATGGCCGAGATCAGCATGATGACCGCACCGTAGATGATCACGTCCAGTCCCACGAGCCCCGCGCGCGCTCCCAGCCACTCCTTGAGGTAGCTCTTCGTCGGGATCATGATGGCGGCCCCGATCATCGGCCCCCAGAGCGAACCGGTACCGCCCAGCATCGCCATGATGGCGATGAGGATCGATATGTCGAGGCTCATCGTGTCTTCCGGTTCGATGTTCTTGATATAACAGGTGTGAAAAGACCCGACGAGGCTGATGTACGATACGGAGATCGCATACGTTTTGATTTTCGCCCAGCGGACGTTGATGCCCAGGGACCGGGCCACTTCGTCGTTGTCCTTGATGGCCCGGAGCTGGAAACCCAGCCGCGACCTCCGGAAACCGTTGATGAAAAGGAAGCCGGCCAGGAACAACCCGAACAGCAGGTAATAGTAGTACGTGTCGTTCAAGAAGATGAGGTGCAAAAAGTCGGGCGGCTTGAACCTGTGGACCGGGATTTCCAGGCCGCGCGAGGCCCCCACGAAATCCCAGACCGAAAAAATATCGGCCAGGACCAGGGAGGTGGCGATGCTGGCGATGGCGAAATAGTGGCCCCGCAGCCGGAACAGGGGATAACCGATGATGAACGACCAGCAAATGGCGATTACCATGCCGATAGGAGCCGAAATCCAGAACGGGGTGTCCCACCGGATGAGCATCACCGCCGTGGTGTAGGCACCGATCCCCAAAAACTGCGCCTGCCCCAGGTCCACCTGCCCCCCGTAGCCGCCTATGGTGTTCCACCCCATGCCGTAGAGCGAAAACATCAGAAACTGGATCATGGTGGCCATGGCGAACGACGAATGCGGAAACACCGGGAAAAGAGCTATGGCGGCCATCGCCAGTCCCGCAACGATCAATTCGGAGCGGGGCAGATCAGAAAAAGTAAAGGCGTTTTTTATCGCTTCCAACCGAACAACCCCCGCGGGCGCACCAGCATGATCAGGAAATACGCCAGGTAAATAAACGTGTACTTGAAAGGGTTCAGGGAAATATCGGACATCCAGCGGCTGCCGGTGACCATGGTGAAAAAGTCCCAAAAACCCGGAATTTCAGTCATCATGCCGATAATGATCCCCGCCACCATTGCGCCCGGAACGCTGCCGAACCCGCCCAGGGCAACCGTTGCGAACGCGATCATGCAGAAAAGCAGTCCCGAAAAAGGCGTCACGGACCAGAAGTTGACGAGGAGCGATCCGGCGATGCATACCGTGGCGGCGCCGATGCCCCACGCCAGGGCGTTCATCCGTTCGGTGGGAATCCCCATGTAACGAGCGCCCTGGGCGTTCAGGGCCGTGGCCAGCATGGCCTTGCCGATGCGGGTCCGGTTCATGAACAGCCATACCGCGGCGAAGGAGACAATGGAGAGGATGGCGGCGGCGAGCTTGGTAGCGGGGAAAATGATGCCCATGCCCAGGTCGAAGACCCGGTTCACCAGCACTCCCGAAAAAATGGTGCGGTCTTCGGAGCCGAAGGCCAGAAGGGCTGCGTTTCGAAGCAGCAGCATGAGGCCGAACGTGCCGAGCAACTGCGCCACCATCGGCCCGCGCAAGAGGAAACGGACGAACCCGGCGTAGCAGACAATTCCGAGCGCCATCCCCACCGCGCCGGCAATCGGAATGGTGAGCAGCGGATCGATTCCGAACCCCTGCGAGGCGAATACCGTGGTATACATCCCGAGCATCAGGAACTCGCCGTGAGCGAAGTTCACGATGTCCATCATCCCGAAAATAATGGTGAGTCCCAATGCGATCAGGGCGAACACCAACCCGATCAGGAGACCCGCAACGAGTGATCCGACAAGAATATCCACAGTAATACTCTTTGGGGCCGGTCAGCGGCCCCCGGTTCATTTAAGTTCATATAAGTTGTCGCGAACGGGCCGCCCTTCCGCCCCTCCGGGCGAAATGCAGCCGTCCGTGTTTTTCCGTCTTTTCGCTTCCCCGCCCGCGTGATGCTTCCGGAAAACACCCGGCCAAAGAATTTGCGTTCCCGGCCCCCGGCTCGGGAACGCAAATCTATAGATGTTTTCCAGGCGAGGCGAAACGGGCGCACCCCTCTACGTGCTCTGAGAGGCTAAAACCCTTTCAGGGGGTAAATCATGGGGGCGGTCGCCACGTCGAACGGGTAGACTATTTCGAGGACAAGCTTGCCGGACTTGTCTTTCTGGTACTGCCCGATGATTCCCGATCCCAGTTCGTTCTGCCCCATGTCGTCGCCGCTGGTGGCGAACTTGATCCCCTTCCAGGGTACGATCAACTGGTCGCCCGGAATGGTGATGGTGTTGGCGGCCTTCTGGATGTCCGCGGGCTTGGTGGAACCGGCCTTCTGGAGCACTTCGACCCAGGTCTGTACGCCGGTGAAGGACCGCGCGGAAGCACCGCTCAGATCGTGGCCCACCCGTTCCTTGTAAAGTCCGTTGACTTCGCCCGCCACTTTCTTGACGTCCGCCACCTTGGGAGCAAAAACCGTCCGGGTGAGAATCCCCACCACGCTGTCCCCCAGGGTCTGGTGGAATTCGGGCGCCTCGAACCCGGCGTCCTGGCCCCAGATGATTTTTGGATTGGCTTTTTGCGCCTTGAGGGTCTTCACCATCAGGATGGCGTCGGAAGCATAGGAGGCGAAGAGCATGGCGTCAGGCTTGGCGGCCCTGAGGGAGCGGACTTCGCCCGAGAGGTCGGCGGATTTTGCGGCATAGAGGATCGACTTGCTGACGTCGAAGCCGTACTGCTTGGCAAGTTTTTCGATGGTGTCGGAAACCTGGGAGCCCCATTCGGTTTTCTCGCACGCGGAAGCCAGCTTCGAGATCTGGGCCTTGGGAACGGCGGGAACCCCCTTCACTTTGCCTTCGGTCAGCCCCTTGAGAAGCTCGAAGAGGTCGTGCGTGAAGGTCACGTCGTGGGGCGTGGTGCGCCAGAACCACTTGAACCCGCGGGCGGTCAGGGCGGGGGAGGTCGAAGAGTCGTTTATCATCGGGATGCCGTACTGCTCGCACACCGCGCTCACCGTCTTGGTAACCGAGCTGTGGTAGCAGCCCAGGATGCCCACCACCTTGTCGTCGAGAATCAGCTTTTTGGCAAGGTCGGCGCCCAGAGTGGGGTTGCCCTCGTGGTCCTTCATGATAAGTTCGATCTTTGCGCCCTTGAGGGAGCTTATGCCGGCCCGCTTGGCCATATCCATATCGATGGAGGCCATGACGTTGTTGGCGATATCGACGGCCAGCTCGGCACCCGCCCTCAGTTCTCTTCCTTCGGCGGCGGCGCCTCCGGTCAAGGGATACAAAACACCGATCTTGATTGTTTCAGCCGCGGGCAGCGCGGCCGCGCTCCACATCAGCAGCGCAGGAACCAGCAGTAGGACCGACAGGACGGAATGCCTCTTCATTGGGAGCCTCCCTTGGGTTTGGGTAAAAGTTGAATTGACGCGAGGCCGAAATCCATTTGTAAAAAATACGAAATTGTATCCGTTGTCAAGGATTTCTGAACATATCAAGCCTTTTCCCGGATGTATATTTCCCGTCTCCCCTACGTCAAAAGATCCGACATTCGACGGCCGGCCCGTCACAAATATGACCTTACGGATCGAATGCTTCAAGCTCGTTCAAATTTTTACCGATAGCCGTCAAAGCCGCTTGAGCACGTGATAGCGTACCGAATCACGAGACCGGTCTGGAACCGCAGTTGCATAAGAATGCTCGGCTCGGAAAACTGCTCTCGTTTCTTGCAATGTTTTAAGAGCCCTGCCGGGAGGTGGCATCGGGGAATCCGATGTGCGCGATTGGAGCATCAATGCCGGACAACGTCGATTCGGAAGCTATCTACCTGTATTGCTTTGCCAGCTCCGCGCTCCTCTCCACGGTGGAAGGGATGGGCGTGGACGGCAAGAACCCCGTTTTCCTGCTGCCGTACAGGGACGTCGTGGCAGTGGCGGGCTTCGTAGCCGAAGGGGAGTTCGGCTCGGGTACGGAAGGGGGCATGGGGGATCTTGCCTGGGTGGGGCCGCGCGCCTGCCGCCACGAAGAAGTAGTCGAGCGGGCCATGCGCCATTCGCCCGTACTGCCGGTGCCTCTGGGCACGATTTTTGACTCCCACGAAAGCCTCGAAAATCATTTGAGAAATCAGCATGACACCATCAGGGAATTCCTGGAAAAGGTTTCGGGCCAGGATGAATGGGGGGTGCGGGGGATTTTGAATCATGTGAGTGCCTGCGAACGGTACGTGTTGGAAGGGATGACCATGCAGTCCGGGCGGTTTCCCTGTAAGTCCGGCCGCCGCCGTTCAGAGGGGCGCCCGAACCGGTCCGATGGCAGGAAGGCCATGCACCGGCTGCTGGGAAGTATATGCCAGGATTTAGAGGAGGATCTTGCCCGCATGGCAGCCGATCAGCGCATCCGCCAAAACGATGCCAACGGTTTGGCCGTGGAAGACACCCATATCGTTCTCAACCGGGCCTTCCTGGTCCCGCGCGATTCAGCTTCCGAGTTCTGTGCCCGCGTTCGCACGGCCAACGACGAATGCACCATCCCCGGGCTGTTTTTCGAACTTTCGGGGCCGTGGCCGCCTTACAGTTTCTGCCCGCGGCTCGGAGATCACGACCGACGGCTCAAGCCTCGCTAGCAACGGCGGAAAGTCCCGTGCTTCGAGGCGAGCCGGGGGAAATTGACACCGCACCTCTGGGGGGCGCGGAACGACACGTTATCCACATCTTCAGGGTTTTATCAATTGCCGGTGGAGGTAGGGGCGTACCCCGGCACACGGAGTATTCCAGTCACAGGAACAAGCGATCCGACATCCCCACAGAGCGCACAAAGGACGCTGAGGTTCTAAAATCTGGTTTGGTCACGGTTTGCTTTTGCATTCGCGTTCGAGTTTTTTCCTCGGCGCCCACTGCGTAAAGGCTGCCGGCCGGACCGCGAAAAGAAAAGGTTGCCAGTAATGCTTATACTCGATGACATGTTCTTTTTTCCCGCATCCGGTGTGTTCAGGATGTTTCGCGAAATCTACCATGCCGCGTTGCGGGAACAACCCACGGAAGCCGAAAGAATCGCCTCCGAGTTGATGGACCTGCATGGTATGCTCGATGCCGGGGAAATAACCCGGCCCCATTTTGATGAACAGCAAAAAGAATTGCTCGGAAGGCTGGAAAAACTGGGAAAACAACTGATGAGAAACAGGAGCGGAGACTAGACGGACAAGCACGATTTCCCGGCCGTGCGACGCCGGAAATCATGGCACGCGATACACAAAAAGGCGATAGAAAGAAAAAAGCCGGAGGTTTGCTCCGGCCTCAGGATTCCTGAAAAGAGGGACAGGTGTTTAGAGTCTTTTTACCTTTGCGGCCTGGGGGCCTTTGGCGCCCTGCTCTATAACGAACTCGACCTGCTCACCCTCCTGGAGACTTTTAAAGCCGGTGCCTTCGATCGCGCTGTGGTGGACAAAGCAGTCTTTGCCGCCGTCTTCACACGTAATAAAGCCGTAACCCTTCTGATCATTGAACCACTTAACCGTACCTTTTGCCATGTTTTTTGTATTCCTTCTTTGGTTTGTATGAGGTACATGGAAACTTCTTTAATCTGGATAATATAGCCTGGAAGACACCTAATTGCAACAATAAAATGCCGCCCGCAAGAATTCCGGCCGTTGAAAAACGGCCGGCCGGGCGTGCATTGCCGCAGAAGGGTCGAACCGGCCGGCTTCTGAAAACCCGCCCCGGCGCCCCGGCATCGAGTATCCCGTACCGAGCATCCGGCATCCGGAATCGCACACGCCGAACTCCTTTTTTGATTAGCATTCGCCGGGTTTTCGAAAAATTGTCCCTCGCGGGGCCTTGCAATGCGGGAACGAATTTAATATGTATGGAGCGCATCGCGATGGGACTTTATAAAATTTTGTGCTTATGTTAGCAATATATTTTCGAAAATAGGAGTTCACCCGCGTGGCGCCTCCGAAGGGGGAGCCATGCCGTTTTTAAGGCAATTCGATACATGGAGGTTTGTTTTGGGTTACGCTGTAGCGTTCGGAGGAAAAGGCGGGACAGGAAAGACCACGATAGCCGGACTTCTCATCCGGTATATGCTGAGGCACGGCATGAAACCCGTGCTGGCCATAGATGCCGATTCCAATTCCAATTTGAATGACGTGTTGGGGGTGCCGCTCGACGGTACGCTCTCCGATGCCCGTGAGGAAATGAAGACCAGCGTTCCCATGGGGATGACGAAAGACATCTTCATGGAAATGAAAATGGAACAATCCCTGGTGGAGGGGGACGGGTTCGATCTGGTGGCCATGGGGCGGCCCGAAGGGCCGGGCTGTTACTGTGCGGCGAACAATTTGCTGAGCAGCCTGATAGAGCGGCTGATCAAGAACTACGAGTATATTGTTATTGACAACGAGGCTGGAATGGAGCATTTCAGCCGTCTCACGCAAAAAGACATCGACCTGCTGGTGCTGGTGTCCGATCCCAGCCGACGCGGGCTCGACGCCGCCTGCCGGATAGCGGAACTGGTGGGCAAGCTGCCCATCCGGGTGGCCGAAACGATGCTGGTGATCAACCGGGTGGGGGAATCGGCGGCCGACAATGAGTGGCCCGAGCCGGTCGTGCGGATTTTCGGGCGGGACAAGATCGTCTGCCTGCCCGCGGACTCCCTGCTCTCGGAGTTCGACCGCGAGGGCAAGCCCACGGTTACTCTTCCCGATGACGCCGCCATCATCCAGGCCGTCGATGCTTTCTTTGACCGGGTTTTCAAGCCCGCAGCGGCGTAAATCGACAAGTCTTTAAAACAACCCTTATTAAGGAGGATAAGATATGTTCCCTGTCCGCCGCGCTGTGCTCAGCGTAACCGATAAAACCGGCCTGGTCGAATTCGGCAAGGGACTCCAGGAAATGGGTGTCAGCCTGCTTTCGACGGGAGGCACGGCCAAGGCGCTTCGGGAAAGCGGAGTGGCCATTACCGAGGTGTCGGATTTTACCGGGTTTCCGGAAATGCTCGACGGCAGGGTAAAAACCCTCCATCCCAAGATCCACGGCGGGATCCTGGGCATCCGGGACAACCCCGCTCACGTGTCCACCATGCAGCAGCACGGGATTGAACCCATCGACATGGTGGTGGTGAACCTGTATGCTTTCGCCAAAACGGTCGCCCGGCCGGGGTGCACGCTGGCGGAGGCTATCGAAAACATCGACATCGGAGGCCCGACGCTCATACGGGCCGCGGCGAAAAACAACAGGTTCGTGGCGGTGGTGACCGACCCGGACGACTATCCCGAAATCCTCAGGGAACTGCGGGAGCTCAAGGGCAACATCTCCCGCAAAACGAGCCTGCGGCTGGCAACCAAAGCATTTTGCCTGACCCACACCTATGACGGCAATATTTGCGAATACCTGACGGACGTGGTGAAAAAAGCGTAACCGCCGAACGGGCAAGGGAGTGAGAACGGCTTAATGAAAGTACTGGTGGTAGGAACAGGCGGCAGGGATCACGCCATCGCATGGAAATTCACCCGCAGCCCGCGCGTCAAGGAGGTCTTCGTCGCCCACGGGAATGCGGGCATCGCTCGGACGGCCACCTGCGTTAACTTGAGGACTATCGAGGAGATGGCCGATTTCGCGCAGAGAGAGCGCATCGACCTCACGTTCGTGGGCCCTGAAAAACCTCTTTCCGCGGGCATCGTGGACCTGTTCCAGTCGCGGGGCCTGGCCATTATCGGCCCGGACAGCAGGGCCAGCCGGCTCGAGTCCAGCAAGTGCGACACCAAGGTCATGCTGCGCGAGCTGGGCATTCCGGTCCCCGAATTTGAAAATTTCAGCGATCCGGACAGGGCGCGGGACTATGTGAGAAGCGTGGGCTACCCCGTGGTGGTAAAGGCGGACGGGCTGGCCGCCGGCAAGGGGTCCCTGGTGTGCGATACGGTGGAGGACGCGGAACAGTCGGTCCGCGCGCTCATGGAAGAGCGCATTTTCGGCGATGCGGGAGACCGGGTGGATATCGAGAAGCGCCTCTACGGCCGCGAGCTGTCCTTCTTTTGCTTCACGGACGGCACCAGCGTGGTGCCCATGGTGGCGGCGCAGGATTATAAGCGGGCCCGGGAAAACGACGAGGGGAAAAACACGGGCGGCATGGGGTCCTATTCGCCCCACCCGTGGCTGACCGATTCACTGGTGAAAACCATCATGGGCCGGGTGGCGGAACCTCTCATCGCGGGAGTGCGCGAAAAATACGGGATCGTCTACCGGGGGATTCTCTACCTGGGGCTGATGCTGGTGGGCGAGGGCGCCGATATCACGCCCTACGTTCTCGAAATCAACATACGGCTGGGAGACCCGGAAGCGCAGGTGATCCTTCCCCGGCTGCGAACCGACCTGGTGGATGTGTGCGAAGCGATCCTGGCGGGAAAGCTCGGCGCCACCCGCCCGGAGTGGGACCCCGCCTACCGGCTGTGCCTGATCGCCACGAGCGGCCCCACCAAGGGGAAGAAGGGCTGGTACAAGGGATACCCGGACCGCTACAAGATAGGGCTTCCCATCGAGGGAGTGGACGATATCGACCCGGACTGCCTGGTGTTCCATTCGGGCACCGAAATCAATGCGTCCGGGAAGCTGGTCACCACCGGCGGGCGGGTGCTGTGCATCGTTTCTTCGGGGAGCACCCTGCAGCAGGCACGGGAAAAGGCCCTTACGGAAATGGAGAAGGTCCGGTTCGAGGGAATCTACTACCGTAAGGATATCGGACTGGAATAGCCGGAGTGTGAATTGGGCACGATAAAAGCTCTCGTAATGACCGGCTTCGGTCTTAACTGCGACCTCGAGACAGCGTATGCCCTCACGGTTGCGGGCGCGGAAAGCGAGCGGGTGCACCTCAATACCCTCATCGCGCGCGGAAAGAAGCTGGACGATTACCGCATTTTCGTCATCGGCGGCGGATTTTCCTGGGGAGACGACCACGGGGCCGGCGTGATCATGGCCATGCGCCTGAAACACCGCCTGCGGGACGAAATCACCCGGTTCGTGGAAAACGGCGGCATCGTGATCGGGATCTGCAACGGTTTCCAGGTGCTGGTGAACCTGGGGCTCCTGCCCGGCTTCAAGACGGGGGAGCTGAAGCGCGAAGTGGCGCTGATCGCCAACGACTGCGGCAACTTCCGCGACCAGTGGGTCCACCTGTCGGCCGATCCAGGCTCGAAGTGCATCCTCACGCGGGGGGTGGACCGCATCGAACTTCCCATACGCCACGGCGAGGGTAAATTTTTCGCCGATCCCCCGGTGCTGGAGCGGCTCATCGAAGGCGGGCAGGTCATGCTGCGCTACGCGAAGCCGGGCGGCGACGCCGCCCGCGGGCAGTTCCCGTTCAATCCCAACGGGTCGGTGGAAGACATCGCCGGGATCTGCGACGTTACGGGCAGGGTCGCCGGGCTGATGCCCCACCCGGAAGCGTTCAACCACTTCACCAACCACCCCGACTGGACCTGGCTGAAGGAAAAATACCGGCGCGAGGGCAGGGCGCTTCCGGAAGAAGGCGACGGGATCCGGATTTTTCGAAACGCCGTGGGGTATTTTCAGTAGCGGAAAGCGACCCGTAAGCGTGGGATCGAACGCCGGGGGCGAATATCGAGCACCCAACATCAAGTATCCAAGTATCTAAGATCGACCACCGGGCTGGACGCATGAAAAAACTTCGCCTGGCCGTCCTGGTTTCGGGCGGCGGCACCAATCTACAGGCCATGATCGACCGGTGCGCGGCCGGGTCGCTGTTCGCCGACATTGCGGTGGTGGTGAGCGACCGGCCGGGGGCCTTCGGGCTCGAAAGGGCTGAAAAGGCGGGAATCCCCGCCTTTTGCGTGGACTACGGGTCGTATTTGACCCGTGATGTTACGGAAGAATTCGCGGCGGGGCTTCCGGTCGACCTGGACGAACTGGACCGGAGGCAGAATATCCTGAAAGGAAGCGATCCGGTGAAGCGGCGCGCGCGGCTGGCACGGTTGGCGGCGGCGGAGCGCGAGCTGGTCGAGATCATCGATTCACACGGGATCGACTACGTTTGCCTGGCCGGTTTCATGCGGCTGGTCACTCCCTATTTCATCGGGCACTTTAATACGGGTGAGGACCGAAGGATTTTGAACATCCATCCGGCCCTCCTTCCCAGTTTTCCGGGCAGCCACGGTTACGAGGACACGTACGCCTACGGCTGCAAGTGGGGAGGCATCACGGTTCACTTCGTGGACGAAGGGGAGGACACCGGCCCCATCATCGCCCAGGCGGTCTACCCCGTCTGGGCGGGAGACGATGTGGAAAAGGTGAGGGCGCGCGGGCTGCGGCTCGAATACGAAGTCTACTCGCAGGTGATCAACTGGCTGGCCATGGGTTGGGTCAAAATTGAAGAAATTGCGGAGGGGCGGGCGCGCGTCGTTGTGACGGACTCAAACTATCCGGAAATCGTGGGCGGATGGGTCCGCAGGGGGCTCGAATAAATGCAGGCGCCCGCCGGGCGGTTCTATCCCTTTCATCAGCGTAAAGGGTTCTTTCCTTGCGTGCAATGATCCTTGCGGCCGGCATGGGGACTCGCCTTCAGCCGCTTACCTTCGTGCGCCCCAAGGTGATGATCCCGGTTCGGGGCACGCCCGTCCTGGAGTTTTGGATGGAGCGGCTGCGGCTTTGCGGGTTCGGGTCGGCAATCCTCAACGCTTATCATCTCAAGGAAAAACTGGTCGAAACGGTTTCCGGGAAGGACTGGCCCGTTCGCCTCGACGTGCGTACCGAACCCCAACTCCTGGGGACCGGAGGGGGCATCAGGACGGCCCTCGATTCTTTCGGCAGCGAGCCGTTTACGGTAATAAACGGCGATATCGTGTGCGACGCCCCCCTGGACGAACTCTACGCCCGGCACGTAAAATCGGGGACCGAGGTGAGCCTGCTCCTGCACGATTATCCCGAATTCAACAATGTGGCGGTCGATCGGGACGGATCGGTGCTGGGATTCGGGGAGGAGGCCGAGCGGTTGTGCTCGGGGCAAAACGGCGTCCGAAAGCTTGCCTTTACCGGCATTCATTTTATCAATCCGTCGGCCCTGCTGGAATTTTCTCCCGGGGTGCCGCGAGACATCCTGGATATCTACCGGGTGCTGATCGCCCGCGGGAAGCCGCCTGCGGCCATGTTTTCGCCCGGCCTTTTCTGGCGCGAAATGGGGTCGGTGGAAAGCTACAGCAGCCTTACCGCCGAACTGGGCTCCGTCGAGGTCGATTCCCTGCCGCCGCTTCACACGGGGCGAAGCGTGTGGCTGCACCCGGAGGCAACGGTGGCGGAGGAAACGGTCCTGAAGGGCACGGTGATTGCCGGCCGTGGCGTGCGCGTGGGCAGGGACGTGCGGCTTGAAAACGTCATCTTGTGGGACAACGTGGAGGTGGAGGACGGCAGCCGCCTCCAAAACTGCATCGTGGCGGACGGGATAAGAGTGAGCGGCAACCACGCCGGAAAGATTTTTGTGCCGGAATCGCAATGAAAAGAGAAGGTGAATCTGCCGGCATACCGGAGGCGCTCCTGGAAAAAGCGCGGGAGTTGTCCCGATCCCCTTCCGGTCCCGTGACGGTTCGCCCCCTTTGCGGGGATGGTTCGGACCGAAAATTCTTCCGCATCGCGTGCGGGACGTCCACTTTTGTCGCACTGGTTTCCCCACGGACCCAAAAAGACGCCACCGACGAAAACGATTCCTACCTCAATATAGGGCGCCATCTTCGCCAGCGCGGCATCCCGGCGCCGCTCATCCTGTATGCCGACGCGCGGCAGGGGGAGTTCCTGCTGGAAGACGCCGGGGATGTTCACCTGCAGACCTTTGTGCGGCGAAGCCCGTCCGGCGTCGAAACCATTTACAGGTGGGTGCTTCGGCTGCTGGTCTCCATGCACCGGAAGGCCCCGGACGGATTTCTGCCCGAGTTTTGCTTCGACACGCAAATCTATGACGCTCGGTTTATTTTCGAACGTGAGCTGGAATATTTCCGGAAAAATTTCGCCGTTCGTTTCCTCGGGTTGGAGGCGGGAGATGAACGGCTTCTCCGCGATTTCGAAAACCTGGCGCAGGCGGCGGCGGTCCGGGAGATGCGGTTCGTTTTCCACCGTGATTTTCAGAGCCGCAATATCATGGTGCGTGCAGGAAAACTGTGGCTCATCGACTTCCAGGGAATGCGGTTCGGCCCCCCGGCCTACGACCTGGCGTCGCTGCTGGTCGATCCTTACGTAAAACTTCCCCGCCGCTTCCAGGAAAGGCTGGCCGATCTTTACTGGACGGGGGCCGGAAAATTTCTGGGCGGCACGCGCGGCGATTTTCTTCGGACCTACGCGGCGGTGAGGCTTTGCAGAAACCTCCAAATCCTCGGAGCGTTCGGTTTCCTGGGCCTGGTAAAGGGAAAAACCCAATTTCTGGAGTATATCCCATGGGCATGGACGCAGCTTCGCCAGTGGCTCCGTTCAAACGGCGGGGGCAGGTACCCGGAACTTGGGAAACTGGTACTGGACTCCGAGGCGCACGGGAATTGGAAGCTCCGTGAAAGATAATGACATTCCGGAGATCCTCTGGTATACAAATCGTTTCTCAATGTTTTTGTTTCACTCGAAGCCGCAGAGAGGCGAATTCTCCGCACTTCGCGTGAAGTTCAAGCGGCCTTTACCTGGATCCGGCGGTTGTCGCGGCCGGGTTTTTGATTTTTTCCCGTGAGGAGATCCCATGGCTTCCAAAACGCAAAAGACCGAAAAGATAAGAGCAAGAAAATCGGCTCCCAACAAGGTGAACCGCAAGACGGAACAAAAGCGCGTCCGCGAAAACCTCAAAGTCATCGACGGGCTGGAGGGCAAGAGCCGCTCCTAGCTTCCTTTTGCCTTGTCCTGCTGTTTTAGCCCGAAGCGAACCTCGTCGGGGCAAAATCATCCCTATCGCCGCAGTGTGCGGCGCCAGCCTTTCTGTGATCCGGCGCGGGGCCTGCTCCACAGCAGCCGATGCCCGCGCCGGATTGTCCGCCTTTCCTGCCGCCCGATTTGCCGGCTATGTTGCCTCTATTGCCACCGGCAGTGATTAACATGGAGCGAACGGGAAACGGATATTCATAACGGGAGGTTAATCCGAATGGGCGTATCGGGTGGTTGTTCCGGCGGGGGCCGTGGGGGAACGGTGCGCATCGCGGCCATAAGCGACGTACACTGCAAGGTGGATTCGAGCGGGGCGCTGAGGCCTGTCTTCGCTCAAATCGCCGGGGAAGCGGATGTCCTGGTGATGTGCGGCGACCTCACGCACCTCGGCCTGGTCGAAGAACTGCAAGTATTCCTGCACGAAGTCGAGCCGGCACTTAAAGCAATGCCGGTGTTGACGGTTCTGGGAAACCACGACTTCGAAGCGAACAGGCAGGACGAAATCCTGGCCGTGCTGTCCCGGTCCGGAATCGTGGTGCTGGATGGAAACAGCGTCGATGTTTGCGGGATCGGTTTTACCGGCGTCAAGGGGTTCGGGGGCGGTTTCGGAGAGCAGGCGCTTCAACCCTGGGGGGAGGCCGTCATAAAGAATTTCGTGAACGCCGTGGCGGAGGAGTCCGATAAACTCGAATCGGCACTGGCGAATATGAAGTCCGGGCCGCGCATCGTCTTGATGCACTACGCGCCGATTCGCGCCACCGTGAAAGGGGAGTCTCCGGAGATATTCCCGTTTCTCGGTTCGAGCCGGATGGAAGAAGCGCTCGACCGCCACGCGGTCACCGCGGTGTTTCACGGCCATTCGCACAAGGGCTACTACGCGGGCAGGACGAGCAAAGATGTTCCGGTGTTCAATGTTTCGGTCGCCGTTTTGAAGCAGCAGTTTCCCGACCGGCCGCCTTTTTTCATCTTCGAGGTGCCCGTTACGTGAGCTTATCGGGAAAGACCGCCGTCGCCGATGATCGACAAAAGGTGATTTACACCAAATAATTGCCTTCGAAGCGGTACAGAAGCGATCCCGGGAAGCGCCGGGGGAAACATTCTTCCCGTTCTTTTTCGTTGGTCCGGTCCTGAAAGGCAAAGGCGGCTACCCGGCGGCGGGAAGTCAGGGCAGGCCGGCGAGTCCCGTTTTCCCCGATTCAATGAATTTCATAACAAGCTGGCGGGCGATGGACGGCGCATTGCCGCCCGCACGATTGTTGATAATGACGTTGATTTCCTTTCCCCGTTCGATTGCCTGCCACATCAATTCCGCCGTCTGGGGCACCATGGCGGGCTGGAGCATGGCGTCTATCAGCCGGTCGAAGGGAAACGCCCGCGCGTAGGCGTCCTGGTAGCGCATCCCAAGAGGCGTCATCAACCGGATGACCGACTGGCCGCCCGAGTCTAGGAAGTCGCCGCCCGCCGCAAGGAACTGCTTCTTGAGGGTGGGGAGCCAGGTCCAGTGGGAGAGCACCTGGCCCACGCCGTGTTTGGACAGGATGTCGAAAACCGGCCGGCACAGGTAGTTTTCCGTCCTCAGTTCCACGTGGAGGCCGGGACCCCGTGGAATATCCGCGAAAAAAGAGTCGAGAGCCCGTGCTAGTTCTGCCGGCGGCACGCGCTCGCCGGTTTTCTGGTATTCCTGCTCGAAGATGATTCCCTTGAGCTTCGGGCCGAGCAGTTCGACGGCCGGTGCGAAAAACTGGCGCGTGAAGGCCCGCGGGTCGAGGTAGTTTTCGTTGGGGACGTATTCCTTTCCGCGCCATACTTTTTGAGCGAAAAACATCTGCGGCGCCTTGAGAAACACGCAGTCGCCGGGGGCCATCCACTGGGCGTAGTCGGCCAGGGTCCTGGCGCAGGACGTGGGGCGGCCTTTTTCCAGCAGGGGGGCGTAAAATGTGTAGTCGATTTCCAGCACCCGGAAATGGTCGAAATACTCGCGGACGGATTCCGTGGGCAGCACTTCCGTTTTGAACGTTTTGTTGCCGACCCTGGTGGACCGGCTCGTGATTTTTCCGCTGTACAGCCGTTCCGTGTAAATCTGCCCGATCCAGCCCCGGTACCGGTCGCTTGCCGTCCCCACGGACACGCTCGGATGGAGCCCCCGGAAGTAAAATTTATCCGGATCGAAGGAATTTCGGGTGTTCATGGGCAATCGGTCCTCTTTCCGTGGACAGGTGCGGGGATAAAGAATAAATTCCGGTTCCGGGATATTCTATTTGCCGCAAAATCTTTCATAGCGCAACAGAAAGGACTTTCTTTGGAGTGTATACTGGTCGGCACAGGCGGGATGATGCCCATGCCTTACCGAATGCTGGCGTCCATGGCCCTCAGGCTCAACGGGAAAATCTATCTTTTCGACGCCGGCGAAGGGACGCAGATCAACTGGAAACGGGCCCGAATCGGGGTCCGGGGCCTGAAAGTGATCGCGGTCACCCACCTGCACGCCGACCACTGCCTGGGCATCCCCGGATTGCTCATGCTCCGGGCCCAGATGGACGACCCGGAGCCTCTGACCATCATCGGGCCGCCCGGAACCCGCCGGATGATCGTGCAGTTTCGCCAACTCCTGGAATTTCTCATAAACTACGAAATCAAGTTCATCGAATGGCCGGGCGACAAGTCGGAGGTCGCCTACGAGGACGAACAGGCCAGGATCCTGTGGGCCCCGGTACAGCACACCCGGTTCTGCCTGGGATACCGGCTGGAGGAAAAGCAGAGGCCGGGCAGGTTCGACCCCGACGCCGCGCGGGCGCTCGGAATTCCGATGGGGCCGCTTTGGGGAAAACTTCAGAGGGGGCAGCCGGTAACCATGCCGGACGGCGCCGTCGTGCATCCCGACCAGGTGCTCGGACCGGCGCGCCGGGGCCGCCATGTTGCCTACGTGGTGGACACCCGCCCGGCGGAGGGCGTGTACCGGCTGTGCGAAAATGCCGATCTGGCATTCATCGAAGGCATGTTCCTGGATGAACATTCCGAACACGCGGACGAAAAAGGGCACCTCACCGTAAAGGAAGCCGCCGGCATCGTGAAAAAGGCGGGCGCATCCCGTGCGGTGCTCGTCCACATCAGCCCCCGCTACGAAAACAGCGAGCTGGCAAAGCTGGAAGAAGAGGCAAAAAAAATATTCGAATCCATGAAGGCCGGAAGAGACCTCGATATGTTCGCAATCGAGTTTCCGGAATAGAGGGCGGAAATCTGACCGGGGCGCGGGAATTATGGAGGCCGGGTGTCCCCGCTGTTGTTAATGCCGATAGCGATTTGATCCGATCTCCGGCCTCCGGCCATCCCGGCCTCCGGCGCTCACCTCTGACGGAATGCTTAGGTCACCGGCGGCTTTTTCCCGGTAAACAGCGCCACCAGGAAGAAAACGAGGAAAAGTACGAACAGGATCTGCGCAATCCACGCAGAAGTACCCGCAATTCCGCCAAATCCGAAGATCCCCGCGATAATTGCGACGGCGAGAAACAACAATGCCCAGATAAGCATCATTGGAAGTTCTCCTTTCCTTCCGGTTGGGAAGAGGATTACCCTTCGCAAACGGCAAAAAAACCCTTTTAGTTAGAACGTAAGGATTGGAATAGTGCTGTCAATCAGGAACGGTATGTACCCAGGAAGCATTCAGGGCGAGTAAGGCTTCCGACGATAGTAAATATCGTAGAGCGCCTTTTCATCCACGCCGAGGGAAAAGAGCAGCATCGTCGCATGATTTTGCAGGGATGCCCGGAACACCCCTTTGCGGAGGTAGCGTTCGGGAGACGTGCCGACCGGAAAAGGCAGCATCACCTGTTTGCCCAGTTTCTTGCATCTCCTGACGAGATCTACGTCTTCCATGATGTAGTTCAGGCGAAATCCTCCCGCCCTTTCGAAGACGTCCCGCCTGCAAAAAAATCCCTGGTCGCCGTAGGGAAGTTTGAACGCCGCGGTGCGCACGTTGGCCCACCGGGCGATGAGATCCACAAACCGGCCGGCGGGACGAAAGGAAAGCCGGAAACAGCCGAGGGCCGTATCTGTGTGTGCGCAGGCCTGGCGAATGAGGAAGGGAAACCCGGGCGGGGGGAAAGTGTCGTCATGCAGAAAAAAGAAAAGGTCCCCTTGGGCGAGCATGGCGCCCGCGTTTTGCTGGAGCCCCCGTCCCTTGGGGGACCGGACGTAACGGACGCGGGGCGAAAGGGCGCTCACTTCGATTTTGCCGAAATTCGATCCCCGGACCACGATGATTTCATCGCCCGGCCAGAGCTGAGCGTCCAAAAAGCCGAGAAGGCGGGGGAGCGCTTCGGAACCGCCCAGGGTGGGGATGACGATGGACAGGGAGGTGCCCATTACAGGGTCGGTATCCAGCAGGGCGACGTCTTCCGGCCGATCGACGTCCGATCTCGTGGTGAGCGTTTGCACGGCGAGGCCGGAGGCCGTGAGCGCGTGCCGGGTTCGCAGGCACGCATCGGGCGTTCCCCACTCCTCATAGCGGAAGGGCGCGCTGCAGGGGCGGCTCAAACCGATCAGGTAGAACCCTCCGTCCGACGCGGGCCCCAGCGCCGCGGTTCCGGGCGCGGTCCTGCGGAAAGCATCCTCCAGGTCGTTTACCGATAGTTCCGCCAGGTCGCTTCCGATCAAAACGGCCTGGCTTGCCCCGGTGGAAAGGGCGAAATTGACGGCGTTTTCCATCCGGATGCCCAGGTGATCGCCTGACTGTTCGTGAAATTCCCAGGGGCCGGAAAATCGGAGCAGGATGGCGTCGAGAGGATCTCCCGGCGTGTGAAAAAGGAGAATGCGCGCATCGGGATTTCGAAGCTTGAAATCCGCAGCCACCCCCAGGGTCCTCCGGAGCAGCTTCTCGTAAACCGAGCAGGCTCGTTCGGGGCCGATGGCGGTGGACAAGCGCCGTTTGACTGCTCCCGGCCGGGGATAGCGGAAAAAGACCAGCAGGGCTTTATTCATGGATGGCAGTCATGTCGGGGTTCTCATCCGGGGGGCGCGTGCGTGGGAAGCCTTTCCCCGCTGTTTCAGCTTTGTTTCTTGAGCTTCCGATGCAGGTTTACCACAAAGTCCTGGGTGTTGGTCAAAATGGATCTCGCCGTGAGCGATCCCCGGTTGGCCAGCTTATTGACCGCGAATTCGGACATATCGATGGTGAAAAAGTACACCGGCCGCACCAGCCCGCCGGGCATGACGCGGTAGGACGGGATCATGTTGCCGGTGGCAATGGAGTGGAGCTGGGTGGCCATGGCGATCACGGTGGTGGTTTTTCGAGCCAGGGCGCGCATCTTGTCCTGGGCTTCGTAGGTGTCGGCGATGACGCCGGGCAGCGGACCGTCGTCGCGGATGGAGCCGGCGAGGACGTAGGGGATGGAATGATCGACAATGGCCCGCATGATGCCGTCCTGGATCGTCCCGGCCTGTACGGCGGCCTCTATGGACCCGATTCCCCGGATCCGGTTGATGGCGTCGATATGCTTGTAGTGGCTGAGAGACGCGTGGCGTTTGGAATAAATGTCCTGGCCCAGCGCGGTGCCGAAAAGCGATGCCTCGATGTCGTGGGTGGCGAGAGCGTTTCCGGCGAGCAGGCCGTGCACGTAGCCTTCGTTTACCATTCCGGCCATGGCTTCCCGCGCGTCCTTGTCGAAGGCCACCGCCGGGCCGAGCACCCACAGGACGAACCCGTTTTCCCGCTCGAATTCCAGGAGCCGGTACAGTTCGTCGTAGTCGAAGGAAAAAGAGGTTTCTCGGGACACGTGGGTCCGGAAGGCGAATTTTTCCGCTATCCGGTTTTCCCAGCCGAAAGCCCCCGCGTACACGTAGATGCCGTCCTCACCGTTTTCACGGCGTCCGCAGGCGACGGCATCGCCGACGTTCAGCCGCCGGAACTCCTTTACCGACAGGGTGTCGTTTTCTTCCAGCACGACCACGCAGTCCATCCGGGAGTCTGCGGGGAGGAGCCATTGTCCCCTGGAAACCTGGAAATATTCCGGGTAAATGGAAGTGGCGTGGTAGTCCTCGGGAGCCACTCCGCGCTTTTTCACTCTGCGGAATACCACCGTGGGGGCATCGTTTAGGGGGGGCCGGGTAAAGTCGGGCGGGCGGAACTCGGGCAAGGTGAAAGATGACATGGCGGGGTTTTCCTTACGGGACGGGTTGCTGTCGTTTCGCCTCCTTGTAGAAGCCGATGAAATAATCGAGAGCGGAAACGCACCCGAGCACCACCGAAACCCAGAGGAAAAACGTCCCGATCGTGTTGAGAGTCGGCTCGATTTGCGGTATGGCCGGCAGGAGAAAAATCAACGCCAGGCTCTGGGAAACCATTTTATTTTTTCCCATGCGGCTGGAATGTATGATGAGCCCGTGCCCGGCGGCGATGGAACGCAAGCCGGTGATCAGGATTTCACGCCCGACGATTACGAACACCATCCAGGCTTCGACCTTCCCGTGCGGAATCAACATGATGAGGACCGCGGACGTGAGGAGCTTATCCGCCAGCGGATCGAGAAGCTTGCCGATGGACGTGACCGTATTCCTTCGCCTTGCCAGGATGCCGTCCAGGCAGTCGGTGAGGGAGGCCAGAACGTACACCGTGAAGGCGAGGTTCAGCGAAAACTTGGATGACGGCGGAACCAGGAACACCACTATTACGGGTATCGTAGCCATCCTGAGATAGGTAAGCACGTTGGGCAGCGTGGTGAGGCTCTGCCTTGAAAGATCGCTACGGTTCAAGACGAACATAAATTCCTCTGCGGATCCGGAGGGCGGAAAACGGACATGGAAGATCGCACGGCCTCCCGGACGTAGCCGACCTCCCTCATCCTCGTTTTTACAGCCATCCTGCTTCGAATGACTTCTCAGACTTGCCGTGTGGTGTTGTTGCCAACCTCCATACGATTAGTAACGGTAAAGAGTATAAAAGTCCATAACTCTCTTAACATATGTCTGAGTTTCGTCGAAGGGCGGAATGCCGCCGTATTTCTGTACGGCTTCCGGACCGGCGTTGTAGGCGGCAAGAGCGAGGTTGAGGTCGTTGCTGAAACGGTCGAGCATCATCCGCAGGTACTTGGTTCCGCCGTCAATATTCTGCCAGGGATCGAACGGGTTGAGCACCCCCATGTCGCGGGACGTGCCGGGCATCAGTTGCATGAGCCCCATCGCCCCCTTGGGCGAAATGGCCTGGGCGTTGAAACCGGACTCGGCCCGGATGACCGCTTTGACCAGGTTGCAGTCCATCCCGTAAATCTGGCAGGCAAGGCGGATGTGCGAATCATAGAGGCGCTGGTTGGCGACACCGGACAGCAGAGCAGGGCTCTGCCCGTAGTGGTACTGGCTCGGAGGGAAGTATTTTTTTAAGTTGGATTGGGTAAGAGGGGGAAGCGAAACGACCGACGAATTGTCGCTGGTCGGTGCGTTGGTAAAATGGACGACTCCATCCTGGTCGACGTACTTGTAAATTTCGGCGCCCGAACGGCCAGACGAAAGGAAAGCGAAGAAAAATACGGCCGAAGCGAAAACCAGGGTTCGGGCGAGTCTTCCAGGGCGCCCCATAAGGCCTCCTTACCGGAACAGTCCAGCTTTTTACCGCATCCTACTTTTTGTCAACCTTCTTCCAGTCCTGAAGAAACTTTTCTATCCCGATATCGGTCAGCGGATGGCGAACGAGCTGCTCGATGACCTTGTGCGGGATGGTAGCAATATCCGCGCCTAAGCGAGCCGCCGTCAGCACGTGGAGCGGATTTCGTATGCTGGCCACGATGATTTCGGTTTCGAAAAGATAATTGGAAAAGATGTCCAGGATCTGGCGGACCAAATCCATGCCGTCCTGGGCAATATCATCGAGCCTTCCGACGAATGGGCTGATATACGCGGCCCCGGCCTTGGCCGCGAGCAGTGCCTGAAGCGGCGAAAAAACCAGGGTCACATTGGTTTGGATGCCCTCTTCCGAAAGCGTTTTGACCGCCTTGAGCCCGGCGCGGGTCATGGGAATCTTTACGACCACGTGCGGGTCGATTGCCGCAAGCTCCCTTGCTTCCCCCAGCATTCCGCCCATATCGCAGCACACGCCTTCCGCGCTTACCGGGCCCTGTACGATTTCGCAGATCTGCTTGATATGGTCCCGGAATGCTTCCGGCGAAGCGATCCCTTCCTTGGCGATCAGGCTGGGATTGGTGGTAACGCCGTCCAGCACCCCAAGTTCGTGAGCGTCTTTGATTTCGTCGAGATTAGCCGTATCGATGAAAAACTTCATTGGCCCCTTTTCCCCCTCTCCGGGATTTGCCGGCCTATTTGCCGGCGCGGCGCTTCAGGTACTTCTCGTAGCACTCCTCGCTGCAAAAATGGATCACCTTGCCGTCCACCACGCCCTTGACACCGCGCTGCTTCAAAAAATAGGTGCCGCACTGAGGGTCGCGGATCAGGTCGGCGTCCGCAGCAGAGTCCTTCTCATCGGAGCTGGGCGGCCCCATGAGCGATTTGGCGATTCTTTTGAATAGGATGTATCCGACGCAAAACAGGATCAGATACAGGATAAAACGTTGCATTACGAGACATCCAGTTTTTGTATTTCCTGCCCGTGATCGGTTTCGAGCAGACGGTCGCGCATCTGGTCAACGCTCAATCCGAGGGCCGGGTGTACCCATTCGGGTTCCACTTCGGCCAGGGGCGCAAGCACGAACAGCCGTTCGTGCATGCGCGGGTGAGGTATTTGCAAGCCGGGCAGATCGACTTGCCTGCTTCCGAAAAAGATTATGTCGAGGTCCAGCGTGCGCGGTCCCCACCTGACCGTGCGGACTCTTCCGAAGTCTTTTTCCAGTTCGAGCAGAAAATCGAGAAGCGGTTGCGGCTCAAGAGCAGTTTCGCACAAAACGGCGGCGTTCACAAACCAGTTCTGGCCGGCAAATCCCACGGGCCGGGTTCTGAAAAACGACGAGGTTTTCAGAATACTAACTGCCGGGCCGTTTCGCAAGGCTTCAATGGCGTCCAGGCAGGTGCGGACGCTGTCGCCAAGGTTTGAGCCTATGCCTATGGCCGCTTTTTCCACCGGCTGGCGGCGTTCAAAAAGACAGCTTGCGGATGCGTTCCACGGCCTCTTGGATGCGCGGCGCCGGAACGGTCAGCGCCATGCGCACGTATCCTTCACCGGGGTCTCCGAAACCGCTTCCCGGCGTGGTCACGATCCCGGCCTCCCGCAGCAGAAGCGAGGTGAACTCTTTCGAACTGAGTCCCGACGGCGTCGGGCACCACACGTAGAACGTGGCCTGGGGGCAGTCCGGGGCCAGCCCGACGGCCTTGAGGCCCGCGATCAGGATATCGCGCCGTTCGGTGTATATCTTCTGCATCTCGGCCACCGAGGCCTGGTCGCCTTCCAGGGCGGCGATCCCCGCCCACTGGACGGCGTTGAAGGCGCCCGAGTCGATGTTGCTCTTTATCTGCCCGAGTCCCGATACGATTTCACTGTTTCCCGTCAGAAAACCGAGTCTCCAGCCGGTCATGTTGTACGTTTTCGAAAGCGAGTGAAATTCGACTCCCACTTCCATGGCTTCCGGGACCTCCAGGAAGCTCATCGGCCGGTAACCGTCGAAAGACATCTCGGTATAGGCGGCGTCGTGGCACACGATGATGTCGTATTGTTTGGCGAACTGCACCACGCGTTCGAAAAAGTCGCGGCCCGCCACGGCCCCGGTGGGGTTGTTCGGATAATTGATGAAAAGCACCTTCGCCCGGCGCGCAACGTCTTCGGGGATGGCGTCCAGGTCCGGGAGGAACCGGTTTTTCTTGAGAAGCGGAAGAAAATAGGACTCGCCTCCGGCGAACATGGTCGCAATATTGTAGACCGGGTAGGCGGGGGAGGGCACCAGGGCCAGGTCTCCCGGATTGATAAAGGCCAGCGGCAGATGCGCCAGGCCTTCCTTCGACCCGATCAGGGTAAGGACTTCGGAAACGGGGTCCAGCCGCACGCCGAACCGGCGTCCGTACCACCCGGCCACGCTCACCCTGAAATCGTTCATCCCCGAATAGGACGGATACTGGTGGTTGACCGGGTTCCCGGCCGCCTTGGCCAGGGCTTCGATGATGTGCGGCGGGGTCGGCAGATCGGGGTCTCCGACTCCCAGATTGATGACGTCAACCCCCTTGGCTATCAGCTCGGCCTTCAAGCGGTCGATTTCGGCAAACAGGTAGGGCGGGAGCTTCTGCAGCCGCTCGGCTTTCCGGAATGTCATTGAAATGGAACCTCCACGGGATGTTCGTGTTGTGAGCGCCTCCCCATTCGAGCGGGGGCGGCGTTGCGTGTGCTTCACGCCGCACGCGGTGGAAAATTAATAAACCATGAAAGGCACGAAGAAAAGAGCCATCCAGCGGAAACCGTCCGCAAATGCGGCACGGGACGCGGCCCGCGCGATGGGAACCGCTGTCATGCACGGAAAATATTTTAATTTCATTACGAAATGGTAACTACTTGATTCCCAGCATATCGCTCATATCGTAGAGCCCCGGAGGCTGGACGACGATCCACTTGGAGGCCATGACGGCGCCCCTGGCGAAGTTGTCGCGGCTGTGAGCGCGGTGGGTGATCTCGATACGCTCTCCCAGCCCTGCGAATATCACGGTATGATCGCCAACGATATCGCCTCCGCGGATGGTTTGGATGCCGATCTCCGAGGGCGTGCGTTCTCCGATGATGCCGTGGCGGGCGAATACGCCCGTTTTCGCCAGGTCCCTTCCCAGGGACTGCGCCACCAGTTGAGCAAGCTTCATGGCTGTACCGCTGGGGGCGTCCTTTTTGAAGCGGTGGTGCGCCTCCACGATTTCGACGTCGAAGCTCTCACCGAGCAACCGCGCGGCGTCCGCGACCATTTTGAATAAAATGTTGACCCCGATGCTCATGTTCGGAGAAATGACGCAGGGGATGGCGGAAGCGAGGCCGGCGGCGGTCTCCATGCGCTCCGGGGTGAACCCCGTCGCACCGATCACCATGGGTTTGCCCGCCCGCGACGCGCTTCTCAGGTGGTCGAGCGCGGCTTCCGCGTTGGTGAAATCCACGATGACGTCGGTGTCGTCGAATACTTCGTCGATGAGGCCGCGGACGGTGATGCCCGTAGGCGCCCCGCCCACCAGTTCGGCCACGTCTTTGCCGATTTTGGGGTGCCCGGGGTGTTCGAACCCGCCTGCAAGCTCGATTCCTTCAGTTTCGCGGATCAGTTGGGCTATCCGCACTCCCATTCTTCCGCCGATGCCTGCAATTGCCGCACGGACCATTAAAATCTCCTGAGATAATGACTTCCCGCACTCGGTTTTAGGCCGACAACCCGTCCGGGACTAGGCTCCCTTCGCCGCGCTCTTGGGAATGAGGCCGTATGCTTCGAGATCCTTTACCAGCCGGTCCCGCGTCGCCTGCGAAATGGGCACCAGCGGCAGCCGCAACTCATCGCTTTCCATCAGGCCCATCATACCCATGGCGGCTTTTACCGGGGCGGGGTTGGTCTCGTGGAAAAGGCCGTAGCAAAGGGGTAGGAGTTTGTAAAAGAGCTTTTGGGCTTCCGCGAACTTGCCGGCCAGGGACAGATTGCAAAGTTCGGCCATATCCCTGGGGGCCACGTTGGAGACCACCGAGATCACGCCCTTTCCGCCCACGCACATCAGCGGGTAGGTGAGGTAATCTTCGCCCGACAGCACCGTGAAATCCGGCCCGCACAGGTCGATGATGTCGATGATCTGCTTCATGGAGCCGGCCGCTTCCTTGACCCCGACGATGTTGTCGATTTTTGCCAGCCGCGCGATGGTGGCGGGTTCGATATTGACGGCCGTCCGGCCCGGAATATTGTACATGATGATCGGGATGTCGACCGATTTGGCGACCGTTTCGAAGTGGCGGAAAAGCCCTTCCTGGGTGGGCTTGTTATAGTAGGGGCTGATCAGAAGCGCCGCGTCGGCGCCCGCTTTTTTCGCGTACCGGGTAAGCCGAATGGCCTCTTCAGTGCTGTTCGAACCGGCGCCCGCGATGACCGGCACGCGCTTGTTGGTCTGTTCGATGGTGATTGCGACTACCCGCTCATGCTCCTCGAAAGAAAGCGTCGGCGATTCACCGGTCGTGCCGCAGGGGACGATTCCGTGGGTCCCGTTCCGGAGTTGGAATTCGATCAGGTTCCGCAACCCTGCTTCGTCCACACTCCCGTTGCTGAAGGGCGTTACGATGGCCACTGTTGCGCCTTCGAACATAGCAAAAGCCTCCTTATTTTCTCACCGCCTGAGAGTTTCGTTCCAGAGTTCGGCTTCGTAGACAACGCTGGCGCCGCCTTCCAGGTACACTCCGGAAAATTGGATTCTACCTTCTTGTGAAATGTTCTCAAAGTGAATAATGAGCGTCTCGCCGCTGCGGGTGAGTACGTTCACCGGGGAATCGGCAAGTCCCCGAGCGGCCGCCAGGAGCGCACAGGCGATCGATCCCGTCCCGCAGGCCAGGGTTTCCGCCTCGACGCCTCTTTCGTAGGTCCGGATCGAGAGGTCGTGCCGCCCGCGCACCAGCGCGAAGTTGACGTTGGTGCCGGCGGGCTGGAAACGGGGATGGAACCGGAGCGTGCGTCCCAGGTTGAAAACGTCGATGTTTTCGAGCTGCTCGGCGTCTTCCACAAACCAGGCCACGTGAGGGACGCCGGTGTTGATGAAGTGAAGGGGAGGCGCGCCGTCTACGGAATCCACCCGGAAACCCGTTTCAAGGCCGTGCGGTGGAGTCATCCGCACCTTCACGCGCTCGCCCAGGATCTGCGCTTCGATAAGCCCGGCCAGGGTGCGGAAGGTCATCCTGTCCTTTTTGACGATTCCATTGAGATACACGAAGCGAGCGGCGCACCGGGAGCCGTTGCCGCACATTTCCGCCTCGCTCCCGTCGGCATTGAGAAACAGCCACCGGAAGTCGGCTTCGGGATCGTTTTCGATCAGGATGAGGCCGTCGGCCCCGACGGAGAGTTTTCTGCGGCAGGCCATCCGGGTGAGCTCCCGTGCCTGCTCGCGGTCCAGTTGCAGCGTACGGTTGTCTATCAGGATAAAGTCGTTTCCGCTGCCCGTCATCTTGGTGAAAGGAATGCGGCTATCGTCCGTGCCGGTGGATGAGGAATTTGCGGGGATCATTTTGCAACCTGTACATTTATCTTTCTAATGCGTTGTACCATCGGAGGCCCCCGGCGGCGCGCCGGCGGGCGAAACGCTGCAGGATGGTTTCCACGAGGGTAAGAACTAAATGAAAAAGAATCAACCGCAGGCCGGTCCGGCACCCTGCAGAAACTCGGGGATCGTTTCCAGCTTTACCAGGTCTTCGTGTGTCTCCCGCCTGCGGATGACGAAATACCGATCGCCCTGCACCAGGACTTCCGCCGCCCGCGGCCGCGAATTGTAGTTCGACGACATGGAAAACCCGTATGCCCCGGCGCTCATGACCGCCAGGTATTCGTTGCGGGCCGGCATGGGAAGCCCCCGGTCCCTGGCGAGAAAGTCGCCGGATTCGCAGATGGGGCCCACCACGTCCACCACCTTGGTCTCCCGCGCTTTTTTGGCCACCGGCTGGATGTAGTGGTACGATCCGTACAGGCTGGGCCGGACAAGGTCGTTCATGGCGGCATCGGTGATGACGAAATCCTTGGACGGACCATGCTTGATATAGAGGACCCTGGTCGCCAGGATACCGGCGTTGCCGACGATCACCCGCCCCGGTTCGAAAATGAGGGTGCAGGGCAGGTCGTCCAGTTCCCGGATGACGGCCTCGGCGTAGTCGTGCGGGTGGGGAGGCGATTCCTGGTCGTAAGGGATGCCCAGGCCCCCGCCCAGGTCCAGGTAGCGGATTTCGATCCCCATGTCTGCGAGGCGGCTGATGATAACGCGAAGCCGCTTGAGGGCGTCGACGAAGGGGGTGAGTTCGGTGAGCTGGCTCCCGATGTGGCAGTCGATGCCGGTGATTTCGATATTCTGAAGGTTTTTGGCCTTTTCGTAAGTTTTGATGGCGTTGTCCATCGAAATCCCGAACTTGCTTTTTTTCATCCCGGTCGAAATATAGGGGTGCGTTTTGGGATCGATGTCCGGATTGACCCGCAGGGCTATCCGCGCCTTCTTGCCGGCTTCGGAGGCGCGGCGGTCGATCGTTTCCAACTCCTGGATGGACTCGATGTTGAACATCAAAATGTCTTCGGCCAGCGCGTAGTCGATCTCTCCGACCGTTTTGCCCACGCCGGAATAAACGATTCTTTCGGGGGGGATTCCGGCCAGCCGGGCCCGGTAGAGTTCTCCGCCCGAAACGATGTCCACGCCGGCGCCCATGGACCCGAACAGCTTGAGGATGGCTACGTTGGAGTTCGCTTTGACCGAATAGCAGGTCAGGTGCGGGACCTGTTTGAATGCCTCGTCGAAAACCGTAAAGTGCCGGCAAAGGGTTGCGCAGCTATAGACATAGCAGGGCGTGCCGACGTCCTCGGCGATGGTCCTTACCGGCACGTCCTCGCAGTAGAGTTCATCGCCTCGATATTGGAAATAATGCATTGGAATTCCTTGTCAAAAAACAACAATACGAAAGCGGGCGATGCCGGCCGCGGGATTTCCATTTCCGCCGGGAAAGGCCGGCGGCCTATTCCGGCATGGCGGCGGCACTCGTTTCGGCCCACTTGGACAGCAGCCCTTCCTTGCCGGCGGGCACGCTTACGGCCGACACGGCGTAGGCATAGGTCTCGTTCCGCTTGACGTTTCTGTCGATAAACGGAGGTTGCTGGACGGGGGTCGCGGTCAGGCGCACGATCTGTTTGCCCTCTTTCCGGTACACGTGGTATCCGCCGGTCTTGCCCGCGCTAAGGGACCATCGCACCTCCAGCATCCCCTTGGACGACGTGACCCACACGGACTTGGGC
>LUZZ01000092.1 GCA_001603845.1 Syntrophobacterales bacterium Delta_01
GTTCATCATGACGCCCCCACCCGTCACTGCGCGGGCATCAGGCCTTTCCTGATGAAATAATACATCTCGCCGGGCTGCTTCATCGGGCCGGCGACCGCTTCCGCCGCTTCTCCGGTGCCGCAGAAAAGGTCTATCCTGCCCGGTCCCTTGATGGCCCCGCCGGTGTCCTGGTTCAACACCCACCGACCCAGCCTCGTCCATTCGACAACATTGCCCGATGCATCGAAGCGCGGTTTTTCGCTCACCAGGAAGGCCAGCGCCCCGCGCGGGTGGAACTTGGGATCCGAGGCGACCGACCGCCCCCCGGTGATGACCCTGCCCAGGCTTCCCACCGGTCCCTTGTCCACGAAGCGGAAAAACTCGTAGCTCTCGTTTTCCCACATCAGGCGGTCGCGGTCCTGCGGGTGGGCCCGGAGGTAGTCGCGGATGGCCTGGAGCGACATCTGTTCGCGCGGGACGGCCCCCATTTCGATGAGTTTTTTCCCGATGCTGGTGTACGGCCTGCCGTTGGCGCCGGCGTAGCCCACCCGGAGCGTCCGGCCGTCGGGCAGCCGCACCACCCCGGAACCCTGGATGTGCAGGAAGAAACATTCGACCAGGTCCTTGAGCCATAAAAGCTTTTGGGCGCCCCGGTCGATCTCTTTCCCGCCGTCGATTTCAGAGCGCGTGTAATAAGGCACCACGCGGTTTTTCTCCAGGCGCCCGATGAGCCGTTGCCCCTGGAACCGTTCGGGGTCGAACCGTTCGAGGTCGATGATCAGCAGATCGTCGGGCAGCCCGTAGAGCGGGTATTTGAACTCGGCGTCCTCCGTGAGGCTTCCTTCGAGCACCGGTTCGTAGTAGCCCGTAACCAGCATTCGAGCTTCCGCACCGGGGGGCCGGACCCGGAAAACGTCAAAATCCGCCGCCAGGGACTGCCGGTCGAGCCTTCCGGAATCCAGCAGGTCGAGAAAATGGGCAAGCGATTCCCTGAGCACCGCGCAGCTCACGGTACCGGAGCCGAACGCGAAGGTCTTGTCGGGAGGAACGCGGCCATACCAGCCCAGGCTGGCCAGGACGGCCGAGCGGAGCGAATCGGGGGATTCGTCGTCGGTAAGGTCGGGCAGGTTCGCCGGGGTGACGTGTTCGAAGACGGGGCGTTCGACTTTCTTTTTCCCGGGATGTTCGGCAGGCTTGGAGGGACACCCGGCAAGGAAAAAAAGGCACAGGAACCATAAAAACGGTCTGAATTTACGAATACTCATGTGCCTTTCTTTTCCCGCCGTAAAGACGTGTCGTGCCTGTTTTTAGGTCCCCATCTCCCAGGAATGCAGGTACCTGTCCTGCTCCGCGGTGAGCACGTCAATGGTGACGCCCATGCTGGCAAGCTTCAGACGCGCTATCTCCCGGTCGATGTCCTCGGGAACGGGATAGACCGTTTTTTTCAGAGAAGAATAGTTCTTGGCCATATATTCGCTGCAAAGCGCCTGGTTGGCGAAGCTCATGTCCATGACGCTCGAAGGGTGCCCTTCGGCGGCGGCAAGGTTGATCAGCCTGCCTTCTCCCAGGACGTATATCTTCTTTCCGCCCGGCAGTTCAAACTCCTCGACGAAATCGCGGATTTGGCGGGCGGTAAGCGCCATCTTGGCCAGGGATTCCAGGTCGATTTCCACGTTGAAGTGGCCGGAATTGCACACGATCGCGCCGTCTTTCATCACCTTGAAATGCTCGCTGCGAAGCACGTGGATGTCGCCGGTAAGAGTGCAGAAAAAGTCGCCGATGGGGGCGGCCTGTTCGATGGTCATCACCTGGTAGCCGTCCATCACCGCCTCCAGCGCCCTCAGGGGGTTCACTTCGGTGATGATGACCTTGGCTCCCATTCCGGACGCGCGCATGGCAACGCCGCGGCCGCACCAGCCGTACCCGGCCACCACGAAATTGGACCCGGCGAGCAGCCGGTTGGTCGCCCGGACTATTCCGTCAACCGTGCTCTGGCCCGTGCCGTAGCGGTTGTCGAACAGGTGCTTGGTGTCGGCGTCGTTGACGGCGACGATGGGGTACTGGAGGACCCCCTTTTCGGCCATGCTGCGAAGCCGGATCACGCCGGTGGTCGTCTCCTCGGTCCCGCCGATCACGTTTTTGAGAAGCTCGCGGCGTTCCGAGTGCAGGACGCCCACCAGGTCCGCTCCGTCGTCCATCGTCACCTGGGGCAGATGTTCGAGCGCCTTGTGGATATGTTTGTAATAGGTGTCCTTGTCTTCTCCCTTTATGGCGAAAACGGGGATATTTTCACCGAGGGCCAGGAAGGCGGCAACGTCGTCCTGGGTGCTCAGGGGGTTCGAGGCGCACACCCGCAGGTCGGCCCCGCCGGCCTTGAGCGTCTGGGCAAGCGCGGCCGTTTCGGTGGTCACGTGCAGGCAGGCTGCCATGCGCAGCCCGGCCAGAGGCTTCTCCTTCGCGAACCTTTCCCGTATCGACCGGAGCACCGGCATGGACTTTACTGCCCACTCCACCCGCAGCCGCCCCTTTTCGGCAAGCCCCTGGTCTTTAACGTCAAAATCCATGGAATCTCCTTCCCATCAGCATATCTGTGCAAATTTTTCAACGAACGTCAATTTATGACAATTTGCGTTCACGCCGCTGCTTTTAAAAGAGCGGAGGAAAGCTCCCCCCCCGCCCTCCCGGAATTTCGCACCGGGGGGAAAACGGCATGAAAAAGCCGCGGAAGGGCCGGAAAACACGGCCCTCGGCGGCAAATTGACAGGAAAAAGAAGGCTAAATGCCCGCCATTTCCCTCAACGTATCGGCCATGTCCGTCTTTTCCCAGGTGAAATCGGGGTCGTTTCTTCCAAAATGCCCGCCGCAGGCGGTTTTCCTGAAAATAGGCCGTAACAGCTTCAAATGCTTGATCATGTTGACGGGCTTGAAGCTGAACACTTCCCGCACGATTTCCTCGATCCGGTGGGACGATATTTTGCCGGTCCCGTAAGTGTCTATCATGAGAGAAACCGGTTCCGCAACACCGATGCTGTAGGCCACCTGGATTTCCACCCGGTCGGAAAGCCCGGCGGCGACGATGTTCTTGGCGACGTAGCGCGCCATGTAGGAAGCCGTGCGGTCCACCTTGGAGGGGTCCTTCCCGGAAAAACCGCCCCCCCCGTGGCTGCCCTGGCCGCCGTAGGTATCGGCGATGATCTTTCTTCCGGTAAGGCCGCAGTCGCCCAACGGGCCGCCTATCACGAACCGCCCGGTGGTGTTGATGTAGTACTTGGTCTTGTCGTCGAGATATTCGGGCGGGATGGTCTTTTTGATGACCTCTTCGATGATTGCTTCCCGAAGCGTCGAGTAAGACACGTTGGGGGCGTGCTGGGCGGCGATCACCACGGTATCCACCCGCAGCGGCTTGTGATCGTTGTATTCCACCGTCACCTGGCTTTTCCCGTCGGGACGCAGGAAATCGAGCACCTTGTTTTTGCGCACCTCGGCCAGCTTTCTGCTGATGCGGTTCGCATAGTAGATGGGCATGGGCATCAGGACGGGCGTTTCATGGCAGGCATAGCCGAACATGAGCCCCTGGTCCCCCGCCCCCTGCTCTTCGAACAGGCCCTCGCCCGCGTTGACTCCCATGGCGATGTCGGGCGACTGCTTGTCGATGCTGGTGATCACGGCGCACGTTTCCCAGTCGAATCCCATCGCGGAGTCGTGATACCCTATGCTTTTTATGGTTTCCCGGACGATCTCGGGGATATTGACGTAAGTGGACGTGGTGATTTCGCCTGCCACGAAAGCCATACCCGTGGTAACCAGGGTCTCGCAGGCAACGCGAGCCGTCTTGTCATCCGCTATGATCGCATCCAGGACGGAATCTGATATCTGGTCGGCCACCTTATCGGGGTGCCCTTCGGTGACGGATTCGGACGTAAACAGATAAGTGCTCGTCGACATTAGGGTATTTCCCTCCTTCCAATGGTAAATTCCGCAGATCGCAGAGCCCCGCGTGAAATTCGGTCCGGGCGGCAGATCTTATCGGACCACCGCCAGGTCCGAGGGCGTCTTTTCGCTCGGAATCCTGTTACGGGAATCCACCAGCACCACCTTCGGTTGGTGGCCGGCGGCTTCGGCATCGTCGTAGCCGGCATACGTGGCGATGATCACCAAGTCGCCCGCGGCGCCCAGCCGGGCGGCGGCGCCGTTCAGGCAGATGTCTCCCTTTCCGGCCGGCCCCCCGATGGCATAGGTGTCAAACCGCGCGCCGTTGTTGATGTTATAAACGCTTATCTTCTCGAATGGCACGATATCGGCGGCCTTCATCAGGTCAACGTCGATGGTCAGGCTCCCTTCGTAGTGAAGGTCTGAATCGGTTACGGTAGCGCGATGAATTTTGGACTTGAGCAAAAGCCGTTCCATGATTTTCCTCCCGGAGATAAATCTGAGTGTGAGATCGAAGTTCGCGTTTGCCGCTAGGACTCGACGGTCAGGACCCTGTTGTCGATCAGCCGCGTCGCACCGATGCGAACGGCAAGCGCCAACAGCGTCCGGGCCTCAATTCGATCCACATCCTCCAGGGTATCCGGGTGGCAGAGCTGCGCGTAGTCGATCTGCACGCCGTCGCCCGGCTGTAGGACGTCTTTCACTCTCGCCAAAATCGGCTCGCTCCGCCTCTCTCCCCCGTTCACGAGGCCCTGGGCCTCCTTCAGGGCGCGACTGAGACGCAGCGCCTTCCCGCGTTCCTCCCCGCTCAAGTAGGTGTTGCGACTGCTCAGGGCCAGGTCGTCTTTTTCGCGCACGATGGGGTGGCCCAGTATTTCGATATTCATATTCAGATCGGCAACCATGCGCCGAATCGTTACCAATTGTTGAAAATCTTTTTCGCCGAACATCGCCACGTGCGGCTTCACGATATTGAAAAGCTTGGTGACCACGGTGGTCACCCCCTCAAAATGCACCGGGCGGTTGCGCCCGCAAAGCGGCCGGGTCGTTTCCGTCACCCGCACGTAGGTCTGAAAACCGGCCGGGTACATCTGTTCGGCTTCCGGAGCAAAGATCACGTCCACGCC
>LUZZ01000483.1 GCA_001603845.1 Syntrophobacterales bacterium Delta_01
TCTTGTAGAGGTTTAATTTTCCGTGGTATTTTGGTGGAGGCGGCGGGAGTTGAACCCGCGTCCGAAAGCATTCCGCACAGGCTTCTACATGCTTATCCCACTATTTGAAGTTCGCCCTGAAAAACTCCTGTGGGCTGGATTTCACCAGGGCTAGCCCGCTTAGTCTCGCCTGAGCGCTGCAGGCGGCGCGCCTTCGGCAAATCCCACTGAGTCGGCGCCTCCATTGGCCCCCGCGGGAAAAAGGCCTGGAGACGGTAGCCGCTTAAGCGGCTACAGCGTACGCATAATCGTCTGCGTTTGTTTTATTCCCAACTGTTTAACGAGCAGCCAGGACCTCGGCATGCAACCTGAGCTTCTTTACCTCCGTCGAACCCGTTTCGCCCCCTTATGGTGGTGGTTGGTGTGATGCGGCCCCAAAAAAGCAGCTTCTCTATTGTATCGCTTCCGGGCCCAAAGTCAAGGCCCATCCCGCCCGGAATGTCCGTTATAACGGGAATTTGCATCGACGGCCCCGAAAAGTCATACATCCAGGATCACCAGCGCCTCCCAGCCCCGGGCGGTCTGCTCCACCTTGAACCTGTGCAGGGTGACCGCTTTGACGTCCACCTGGAGGTCGTGTTTTTCGGGGTCGATCCGTTCTCCGTACGTCTCGGCTTCCAGGAAAAAGAGGCCGGGCTCCCGCTTTATTTGAACGGTTTCGACGCGCAGCAGGAGCTGGTCGGCGTCCTTGTAGAAGATGATTTCCTGGAGGAGGCCGAAAAGGAGCATGTCCAGCGCTTCGGCGTCCAGGCGGACCGGGAGGGTCCGGTGGCGGGAGATGGCGTCGATATCGCCGACCATCACGTTCATGGTGGCGTCCGCCGCCGCGATGAACATCGCTTCGGGCGACTCGCCCCAGGCTTTGAAGGCGGCATCGGCCGTGGCTATTTCTTCCAGGTACCGGTACGGCATGCCTATGAGACCTCTTACCGCCGAGCGCTCGGCACGCGCGCGCAAGCGCGTGCGGCCAAGTCCTGGAGGGCGGGGGGAAGGGGCTGTTGCCCAAAAGGATGTCAAAGTTCATCAATAGTGGAACGAACGAAAATCCCCCTCCCTGCGATGGGAGGGGTTAGGGGAGGGTGTCGTATTTCCGGGCACTGACGACCCCCTCCCCCTGCCCCTCCCGCCAAGGGAGGGGAGTTCATGGAGGGGCGTCCCTAAAGTCAACAGCATTGCCGCCCCTCCCGCCAAGGGAGGGGAGTAGTCCGTACTTTGGGGTGGCCTTTACTGAAATTTTGGTTTTGGGCAATAGGCCCGGAAGGTTTCCCCCGCTTTTTTTCGCTAGTCTGATCTTGAAAGCAAAAAGGTACAAAGCATCGTTTGGATGCCGTTTGGAACGCAATTGCCCGTGACGCCCGCCTCACCCCTTCACGTTTCCCACCGGCACGAAGCGGGCGACCCTTCTGCTTAGGCCGGCCCGTTCGGTCGCTTCCACCACTTCGTCGATATTCTTGTACGCCGGTCCCGCTTCTTCGGCCAGGGCCGACCAGGAAGCGGTGCGGACGTAAATCCCCCGCTGCTCCATGTCGTGCTGGAGGGTCTTGCCGCGGAATTGCCGTTTTGCCTGCGTTCGGCTCATCGCCCTGCCGCTACCGTGCGCGGTGCTGAAAAAGGTCTGGGCGCCCGTTTCCACCCCGGCCAGGAGGTAGGAGCCGGTTTCCATGCTGCCGCCGATGATCACCGGCTGTCCCAGGCCGCGGTAGGCGGCCGGGAGGTCGTCGGCGCCGGGGCCGAAGGCCCGGGTGGCTCCCTTGCGGTGCACCAGGAGCCGGCGCGGGTTGCCGTCCACGATGTGGGTTTCGATTTTGGCCGTGTTGTGGGCCACGTCGTATACCTGGTGAAGCCCGAGGTCCGCCGGGTCTTTGTGGAACACGTCGGAGAAAACTTCCCTGACCCGGTGGAGGATCACCTGCCGGTTGGCGAACGACATGTTGACGGCGCATTTCATCGCCGCGAAATAGTCCTGCCCCTCGGGGGAGCCGAACGGGGCGCTGGCCAGTTCGCGGTCCAGGATTTTGATGTCGTATTTTTTCTCCATCACCTTGAGGAACAACTGGAGATAATCGGTGGCTATCTGGTGGCCGAAGCCGCGGCTTCCGCAATGGAACATGACCACCACCTGGTCGGGGACGGTGAGGCCGAACGCCTCGGCCAGAGCGGGGTCGAAGATGTTTTCCGGCTTCGCCACCTGGATTTCCAGGTAGTGGTTTCCGGAACCCAGGGTGCCGATCTGTTTGTAGCCGCGGTCCACGGCCTTCTGGCTGATCTTGGACGCGTCGGCTCCGCCGATGCACCCGAACTCTTCGGTGCGCGCCAGGTCCTCCTCCCAGCCGTAGCCGTTTTTGATGCACCAGCGCGCCCCCTGCTGGACGGCTTCCCGGAATTCATCCTGGGAAATCTTGAGCAGCCCGCTGCCCCCCACGCCGGCCGGCACCCGCTGGAAGAGTTTGTCCACCAGGAGTTTGAGGTGCTCCCGGATTTCGCCGAACGTCAGGCTGGTGAGTATCAACCGCATGCCGCAGTTGACGTCGAACCCGATCCCGCCGGGGGAGATGACCCCCGAACGCACGTCCATGGCCGCCACGCCGCCTATCGGAAACCCGTAGCCCCAGTGCCCGTCCGGCATGCAGTAGGCGTAGCCGACGATACCGGGCAGGGTGGCCACGTTGGTCACCTGGTCCACCACCCCTTCGTCCATTTGGCCGACGATTTTTTCGGTGCCGTAGAGCCGGGCGGGAACGCGCATCCCTTCCTTGAACG
>LUZZ01000093.1 GCA_001603845.1 Syntrophobacterales bacterium Delta_01
GTCCCAGGGAGGAGTGTCCATAGCTTCGGACGGGTTCGAGGAAGACCTGGAGCATTTGAAGGGCCTGGCCCAGGAAGCCCCCATCGTGCGCCTGGTCAATGTTTTGATCTCGCGCGCGCTCGACATGCGGGCCTCGGATATTCATTTCGAGCCCTTCGAGAGGTCCTTCCACGTCCGGTGCCGGGTGGACGGCGTCCTGTTCGACCTGGACCAGCCGCAAAAGGGCATGCAGGCCGCCATCATCAGCCGCCTCAAGCTCATGGCCAACCTCAATATCGCCGAGCGGCGGCTTCCGCAGGACGGGAAGATCAAGATCCGCTTCGGCAACCGTGAAGTGGACATCCGCGTATCGACGGTGCCCACCATCTACGGGGAAAGCGTGGTCCTGAGGCTGCTGTCGCAGGAAGGAGTCGAATACGACCTCTCGAACCTGGGGATGGACCGCGCCGACCTCGATTTTCTGGGAGCCCTCATCGACCGGCCCTATGGAATGATCCTGGTGACCGGGCCGACCGGGTCCGGCAAGACGACCACTCTCTACGGCGTCCTGAAAAAGCTCAACACCGTCACGCGCAAGATCATCACCGTCGAAGATCCCGTCGAATACCAGATAGACGGGATCAACCAGGTGCAGGTAAAACCGCAGATCGATCTCACGTTCGCCAACGCGCTGCGCTCCCTGGTGCGCCAGGACCCCGACGTCCTGCTGATCGGTGAAATCCGCGACAAGGAAACGGCCGACATCGCCATCGAATCGGCGCTCACCGGCCACCTCGTCCTGTCGACGCTGCACACCAACGACGCTCCGGGGGCGATCACGCGCCTCCGGGATATCGGAATCGAATCGTTTCTGATGGCCGACTCCCTCCTGGCGGTGCTGGCCCAGCGGCTCATCCGGCTGCTGTGCCCGTTCTGCAAGACGGAATACCAGGCCCGCGACGTCGACCTGATGAGGCTCAGCGAAATCATTCCCGACCTGCCCTCCTCCATCACGCTCTACCAGAGCAAGGGGTGCGACCGGTGCGGCCGCACGGGCTACAAGGGCCGGCAGGGGATCTTCGAGGTGCTCCGGATCAACGAACCCGTCCGGTCGGCCATCGTGGCGGGAAAAGACGCGGGCAGCATCGCCCAGATCGCCTACGAATACGATTACCGGCAGCTCGTGCATCACGGTTTCCGCAAAGTGCTGGAGGGCGTGACCACCCTTTCCGAAGTGCTGCGGGTCACCAGTATGTCATGAGGCATTTTTCCACGGACTATAGATCATGAGCTACTACCAATACCAGGCCCGCGACGCTTCCGGGGAGGTTCACCGGGGAGTGATGGACGCCATCTCCGAGATGGACGTGGCGCACAAGCTCAAGACCAGCAGGCTCTACCCGGTGAAGATAAAGGCGGTCAAAAGCCGCGCCAGGCGCCGCATCCCCGAAGAGCATATCGTCCGGTTCTTTTTCGACCTCTCGGACCTGCTTCTGGCGGGGCTTCCCGTGGACCGCGCCCTGGCGCTCATCAGCACCAATCAGACCCACAAGGGGTTCCAGCAGATCGTGAAAAACCTGCTCGAAGACGTGCAGGGCGGAGGCGATCTTTCCGGCGCGCTGGGAAAGTACGGCGACGTTTTCGGCGCCCTGGCGGGCCACATGGTGCGGGCGGGGGAAGCCAGCGGGACCCTGGGGCCCATCCTGAAGAGGCTGGCGGAATACATGGAACAGCGGCGCGCTTTTCGCCAGACGCTCGTCTCCTCCATGATCTATCCCATCATCCTGCTGGGCACCAGCCTGGTTTCCATGGTGATCCTGCTGGTCTACGTCATCCCCAAGTTCGCGCAGATCTTCCACGACCTGAACCAGCAGGTGCCGTTCATCACGGAGATCATGCTGGATATCGGGACGTGGCTGAAAGAATACGGCTGGACCCTCCCCATTCTGCTCGGCGTGGGATTCTGGGGCGGCAAGTACCTCATGGGCAAGCCGAATTGGAGAATGAGAATCGACCGGGTCCTTTTCTGGTTCCCGTTTTCCCGCTATATCATCCTGCACAGCGAGCTGACCAGGTTTTGCCGGACGCTGGGCACCATGATCCAGGCCGGGGTCCCGCTGCTCCGCTCGCTTTCCCTGGGACAGGAACTGATCATGAACGTGGTGTTGAAGGCGGAAATCGCCCCCCTGCACCAGGAGATAAAGACCGGGCGGTCGATGAGCAACTTCTTCCGGGGCCGGCCTCTTTTTCCGGTGCGCATGGGCACCATGCTCAGGATATCCGAGGAACACGGCAACCTGGGATCGGGGCTGCTCGGGCTGTCCGAACACTTCGAAAAGGAGCTGCAGCGCAGGCTCCAGCGCCTCATGACCCTCATGGAGCCCCTGGTGATCGTGACCACGGGCGCGATCATCGGGCTCATGGTGATGAGCATGTTTTCGGCGATTTACGGGATCAACGACATCAGGTTCTAGAGAACATGAAAAACCGCGGCGGATTTACACTGATCGAAATGATCGTGGTCCTGATGATCCTTTCGATTACCATCGCCCTGGTGGCCCCCAGGGTGGGATCGAGCTGGAAAAAGCTCGAAGACAGCGAATTCTTGCAGGAATTTGCGGGCACCCTCAGGCGGGCGCGCCTTTTCGCCGTCAGTTCCGGGGAACCGGTGGCGTTCCGGATCAACGGGGCCGAGAGGGTCTACGACATGGAGAACCCGCCCCGGAAAGTGATTCCCGAAAACGTGCAGGTCTTTTCCGAAAACCTGCAGCGGGAAGCGGGAACCGGGGACTTCTTGATCGTCTTCTATCCCGACGGCAGCATGGTCGGCAACGACGTCGATATCACCTTCGACCACGTGCGGACGTTTCGAATTTCGATCAACCCCCTGTTCGGGACGGTGAGCGTTGCGAGGCTGGAATCCCGATGAGAGCGATTTTCGGAAAATCATCCGGACCCGGACCGGCGGACCGGCGGGGGTTCACGCTGATCGAAATGTTGATCAGCCTGGCCATCGGCGTGGTGATCGTCGGCGGGGTGATGGGCATCATCTCGGTTTCGATGCAGTATAAGTACCGGTTGAAGGAAAAAAGCCGAATTCAGCCGATCCTGGAAACGGCCGCCCAGACCATAATGGCCGATCCGGGCAGAATAGCCGAAGGCCACATTGCGTTCGGCAACCTTGCGGGAAGTCCCGTGGTGGGGATCACCGCCGTGCCGGTGGGGCTTCCTAACGGGGTGCCGGCCGCCAACGGCCAGTTGTACCGGGTAATGCTGGACTACCGGGGCGAAGAGCTGGAGTTCAGCATCCTGGTGCCCCCCGACGCCAACAGGTAGTTTCAGGCCGGAAGTTTTTCATGAAGAACAGGATGCAGCCAGCGCACCGGAAAACGGGCCCGTTTGAACGGTCAGGATTCAGTCCGGGGTTTACCCTGATCGAACTGGTCCTTGCGACCGTCATTTCGGCGCTGGTCATCGCGATCATGTCCGTTTGCCTCTCTTTCTCGCTTCGGGCCTGGGAAAGCGTGCAAAACCACGGGCCGGACCAGAGCGCCCCGCTCGTGGACCTGCTCAAACAGCAGTTGGCCGAACTGGACCCCACGCCGGTAAGGCTCGAAAGCGGCGGCATGCAGATCGTGTTCAAAGGCAGCGGCAATTCGCTGGCGTTCGCCACCTCGCATTCCGTCCGGGCGATTTCGCACGGCGTGCCGGTGGTGGCCCGGTATGCCTTCGATCCGAAATCCAATGTCCTGGTTTATTCGGAAATTCCATTCGATCCGTACCACGGCGATGCCATCCAGAGCTTTTTGGACCTGAAGCCCAACGCCGTTCAGCCGAATATCCGCTTCTACGAAATTCAAATCGCCGGGTTCGGCATTTCGTACCTTGACGGGGAAAGCGACCAGACTCAAAAGGCCTGGGCGCAAACGGACAAACTGCCGGCCGCGGTGGTGGTCAACTGGACCACGCCGGATTCCGGCGATTTCAGCCGGCTGCTGACCGTAAATTCGCCCTTCCCCGTTCAGCCTCCGCAGAAAACGGCGACGGCAACGACAGGGAGCGCCAGATGAACGGGCGCACCCGCCTGCATCCGACCGGGCGCGAGTTTGCGCCGCCCGGTATCGTTTCCGACCGCAGGGGCGTGGTGCTGGTCGCGGTGCTGTGGATATGCGCGCTCATCATGTGGTTTGCCCTGCAGATAAGCGCCCAAACGCGCCTGCAGGGAGAAGACCGGATGGAGTCCATCCGGAAATCCCAGGCGACCCACCTGGCCATAGGGGGATGCTACGAAGCGCTGGCGCGCATCGGGCAGTCGCCTCCCGTGAACGCCGATGCGCCGCCGGACCTCAACTGGCAGCCCGATGGACGGCCCCGCATCGTCGAATATCGCACGGGCGTTGCAATGGTTATCATAAGCTCCGACGACCGGAGAGTTAACATCAACACGACCAACCTCACTCAACTGAAGCAGGTGCTGGAGATGGCCGGCACCCCTGAAGGCCAATCCGAAAAGTTGGCGGACACCATCCTGGACTTCATAGACCAGGACGACACCCCCAGGATGCTGGGGGCCGAACAGAACGATTACACCAGGGCGGGCCTGAATTACGGACCGCTGAACGGTCCGTTGACCAGCCTGGACCAGTTGCTGCTCGTTCCCGGGATTACCGAAAGGCTGTTTTACGGGTACGGGACGGAGACCCCGGACATGCTGCCCGATGTGCCGGAAATCTATTGGAAATTCCTGGTCCCGTCCAAGAATTCCCTGTTCGGGCTGCTGACCGTGCATGGCAAGGGGACGAGCCTGCCTACCAATTTCCAGCAGGAAGAACCGGACCCCAGGCTCCTGACCTGGGAGGCCGGGGGAACGTACCGGATTCTTTCCTTCGGCATGAGTAGAAACGGTCCGCCGACCGCGGGAATATGGCTGACCGTGCGCTTTGCCCACGAAGGTTCCAATATGTACCAGATCCTTGGCAGGAAAATCCTCTGAGGCACCGGGGAAAGGGAAACAATGCTCGAACGTATCATCAGATACAGGCCGAAAAACATCTGCGCCGTCTACGCCGAAACCGGGCACATCGAAGTGTTGCGCGCGACCCGGCAATGGCGCCTGTGGACCCTGGAGCAGACCGAGCGCTATGAAGTGCCGCAGGGCGAGTCCATACTCGACCACCTTCAGACCCTCAACCTGAGGCCCAAGGTCCGGAATGGGAGCGCGTTGCTTCTTATCTTGCCCAGCGCTTTCTACTCCATACACAGGGAGCACTACCCCGCCGCCCTGAAAGACCAGCTCGAAGAGGCCATCAGCTTCGACTGGCAGGAAAACCTTCTCCACGAACCCGACAGAACGCTGCACTTCTGCGGGCCGCCGCTGGCGGTGAACCATCACATCTCGGTCCCCATTTTCTCCCTGCCCAACGCCATCCACGACAAGTTCCACACGGCGCTGAACGGCTCTCTTTTCCAGTCCTTTTCGGTCGTGCCCAGCGCCCTGCTCTGCGATACGTTCGTTTCCGGACCGGCGCCGGCGGGCGAGGCCGAGGACACTTTCGAAATCCTGGGGCGCATTCTGGACACGTCGCACCTGGAAGTCCATCGTTTCTACCGCGGGGCGTTTCTGGACTCCATGCTGATCGAAAGAAAGCAGCACAGCCTGACGCTGTTCCGTGAAAACATGCATTGCCTGGAAAGCCCGGCCGCCGAAGGCGCCGACGGTGCCATGCAGCCGCATATCAACCTGATCTGCTCGGGCGATGAATGCGCCCCGGAGGCCGAGTACGGCGGCGAGTGGCGGAACGAGGGTCTTCCTATCAGCGTATCCACCATCGACGATTCCTTCGTCGCCCGCCTGGTCAAGGCCCTGCTGGGAAAAGACACGATCCACGCCTTCGACAACGAAGTGCTCCTCAAGCCCTGGAAGGTGCCCAAGGCGGTCTGGCCTTTCCTGGCCGCAATCGTGCTGTTTGCAGTCTATGCCTTCTACCAGGTCCATGCCTCCGGTTCGCTCGCCAGGACCGACAAGCAGATACGCACGCAGCTTGCGCAGTACGAGATGCAGTGGAAGCCCATCGAGGAGCTTCAAACCCGCATTTCGAAGTTCCAGGAGGACCAGAAAACGCTTTCCGAGTTCAACCGCGAAGGGTATCCCCTCATGGAACTGCTCACGTTTTTCACCCAGATCACTCCCGACGATACCTGGCTCAACTACCTGTCGCTTCGCAAGGGGCAGATCGTCATCCGGGGCGAGAGCAAATCGGCCATCAAATACCTTTCGGAACTTTCGAAATATGACGGGTTCTCCGACGTGAAATTCGCTTCGCCGGTGACCCGCAACCCGACGTCCGACCAGGAACGGTTCAATGTGCAGATCCAGCTCGACATGGATAAGCTGAAAAAGAACCTGGACATTTTGCCGGCCGAACAGTTCGATCCCTCTCCGGCCGGAGCGGCAAATGCCAAACCCGCCGAGCCGGCGGTCCGGAACGCCCGCCCGCCCGAACCCGGCGGCCGGCCGGCAGTCACGCAGCCCGGGCCGGGCCCGTCCACTGACCAGCAGTTGCAGGACGAGGAGGTACCCCAATGAAAATACAATGGCCGTCCATGGCGGAAGTAAAAAAACATCGGAAGATGCTGGCCCTTGCGGTCCTGGTACTGGTCTCGCTCGCGGCCATCGACCTTATCTGGCTGAAACCGGTCATCAACAGCAACCATCTCATCGAGGCCAAAATCAGGCAGCACAGGGAACTCGCCAACAAGTACCAGGCGAAATTGAAGCAGTCGCAAAGCATCAAGGAAAAGCTCGCCCAGCAGGAGCAGGACCTCAAGCAGATGCAAAAGAGGCTTTTCCGCGGGACCGATCCGTACCAGTTGGCGGCCTCCCTGGGCGACCTGCTCAAGTCCAGCGAGGGGGACGGCAAGAACCTGGACGTCAAGACCTACCAGGTCCTGGCCAGCAAGGAATACGGACTCTACCAGGAGGTCCACCTCCGGTTCAACCTCATGACCAACGTGGAGGGGCTTTTCTATTTCCTGGAAAGGATCAAGCATTCCGATTTCGCCATACTGGTCCATGAAATAAATATCCAAAAAATCCAGCGCAACCGGGGACCCGATCTCGTAGTGAACGTAATTTTGGCGGCACTGATGGAAAAAGGCGAGAAAGCCTGAGGCGGGGCCTTAATTTCCTGCCGCATGTGTATTAGTTTCTGGGGAACCGGTCCCCGATTCCAAGCGCTCGGTTCCGGCGCCGGGGGCTCGGTCCTGATGCCGGCGGCACGGCCGCCGGCGGCGCACATGGCGAAATCTTTGTGGTTCTTTTTCCGATTGTTACAATTTCGCAACGCTCATATATGAAACTAAACATTTGTTATAATAAGTTTATAAT
>LUZZ01000484.1 GCA_001603845.1 Syntrophobacterales bacterium Delta_01
AAATGAAAGAAAGGATTAGCCGATGGGAGCCGTTTTAACCGCAGGAGAATTGCGCAAGGGTGCCAAGCTCGAAATAGACGGGGAACCTTACCTGATAGTCGATTTCGAGTTCTCCAAGCCGGGAAAGGGTCAGGCACTCTACCGATGCCGGCTGCGCAACATGATAACGGGGGTGCAATTCGACCGCACCTACCGGTCCGGGGACAAATTCACCGCTGCCGACCTGGAAGAGCAGGAAATGCAGTATTTGTATAACGACGGCGACAAATACCATTTCATGAATACCTCGAATTACGAGCAGATTGAAATGACGCCCGAACAGGTCGGCGATGCCATCCATTTCCTCACTGAAAACCTCAACGTCAACGTACTCCTGTTCCAGAACCGGCCCATCGGGCTGAGCCTGCCCAATTTCGTGGAACTCCACATCGCCAAGTCCGATCCCGGAATAAAGGGCGATACCGCTTCCGGGGCGACCAAACCGGCCACGCTCGAAACCGGCTACATCATCCAGGTGCCTCTTTTTGTCGAAGAAGGCGAAATGGTGCGCATCGACACCCGGTCCGGTCAGTACGTGGAGCGCGTCAAGTAATAATGGCCGGAAGCGAACGGGAAATCCTGGCGGGCAAGCGGCGCTTTCTCGAAATACGGTCCCGCGTGGTGCGGCATATCCGGCGGTTTTTCGAAAGCGAGGGTTTCCTGGAGGTGCACACCCCGGTGCTCACCGCCGCCCCGGCGCCCGAAACCCACATCAGGGCGATCCGCGCCGGAACCGGCAGTTTTCTTTCCACCAGTCCCGAACTGTACATGAAACGCCTGCTGGCGGCCGGATACGAAAAGATCTTCCAACTGGGTCCGGCCTTTCGGGCCGGGGAGCGCGGCCGGCTGCATCATCCCGAGTTCACCATCCTGGAGTGGTACCGGTCGGGCGCGGATTACAGGGCCTTGCAGGAAGACTGCCGGAAAATGATCGGCGGAGTGTGCGACGCGCTCGGGGAGGAGTGCGCCCCCGCCCGCGGCGGCCGCGCGTTGGACCCCGCCGGTCCCTGGGGCAGGCTGAGCGTTTCGCAGGCCTTTGGCCGGTTCGCCGGCTGGGACCCCGGTCCCTGCCCCGATCCGTACCGATTCGATACCGACCTGGTGGAGAAAGTGGAGCCTCACCTGGGGTTCCCGCAGCCCTGCATCCTGGAAGACTACCCCGCCGCCCAGGCCGCGCTTGCCAGGCTCAAGCCCGGCGACCCGCGCGTCGCGGAACGTTTCGAACTGTACTGGGCGGGTGTGGAGCTGGCAAACGGGTTCAGCGAACTGACCGATCCCGTCGAGCAGCGGGCGCGGTTCGAAGCGGCCATCACCTGCAAACAGGCGGCCGAAGGCGTCCGGCTCAGGATGCCCGAAGCGTTCCTCGATGCCCTCCCGCATCTCGGGCCGTGCGCGGGGATCGCCTTCGGAGTGGACCGGTTCGTGATGCTCCTGGCCGGGGCCGACGACCTGGATTCGGTGGTGGCCTTCCCGCCGGAAGAGGAAGGGTAGGGGCGGGATGCCGGCCGGAGACTCGATGTTCGTTGACCGGAAACCGGCGACCCGCAACCGGAAACTCGCAACCGGCGACCCGCACATATTGCTTGACGAAAGGGGAGGAATGGTATTTCCTATAAGTTCGAGTTTGGGAGAAGATCGAAGAAGGTCGATCTTTGAGCCGATATGAAGATATGGGCAGGGCAACCCGCACGGGGTGTCGTTTCATACCAGGGATCACATCCGTCCAACCTGCTGAATGCCTGTAAACGCAATCCTGTCCTGTCGAATTTTTCCGGAGACTATCGATGAGGCCCATTACCGTAGTGGCTGCGCTTTTGTTTTGCTTGCTGCCGGGATTGTTCCTGCCCGGACTTTCCGCCCAGGAACAGGCGCCCGAGACGCCGTCCGCCGCTCCGCCTCCGGAACAGAAACTGGCGCTCAAAAGCGCGGTCATGTGCGAAAGGGTGGAAAATCTCACCCCCGTTCGATCGGGGCTTGCGTTTTCCGTTTCGGCGGGGCAGGTGTGCTGTTTCACCTCTTTCGACCCGGTGCCGCAGCCGACCGTAATCTACCACCGGTGGTATCACCGCGATGAGTTGAGCACCCAGACCAGGCTTCGCCTGTACACGCCCAAATGGTCCACCTACAGCGTCATACAGCTCAGGGAGACCGACAAAGGCCCCTGGCGGGTGGAAATCATAGACCAGAACGGGCGTGTTTTCGACGTGCTCCGTTTCAGCATCACCGATTAGTCCGAACCGGCCGGGGCCGGGTGCCAGCCGGCGCCAGTCCTGCCGAAACTGCGCAGAGTCTCTCTCTCGCATTGGATGCCCATGCCAGGAATGGATGCCATTCCCCACGGAAGATCGTCTAGATGAACCGCATTCTGGCTTTTTTAGGTTCGATCCGCTGGCAGGATATAGTCGACATCCTGATAAACAGTTACATCCTGCTGCGGGTCTACGTGCTTTTCCAGGGCACGAACGCGTTTCGCGTCCTGGTAGGTATAACTTCGCTGTGGATTTTGCAGGAAGTGGCCGCAAGCCTCGGCCTGATCCTCACCAGTTGGGCCATTCGCGGCATCACCGCGGCCGCGGCGATCATCATAATCGTTGTGTTCAGAAACGAGATCCGCTCGGCGCTCCAGGTCCGCAACCTCAAGACCTTTCTGTGGGGTTTTCCCAACCGGGAACAAACCACTCCCGTGGATATCATCACGGATTCCGTTTTCCAGATGGCCAAAAGGCGCATCGGCGCCCTGATCGTCATTCCGGGCAAAGAGGACCTGGGGGAAGTGGTCCATGGCGGAATCCCCTGGAACGGTACGATTTCCAAGGAAATGCTGATGAGCATTTTCTGGCCCCAGAACCCGGTGCACGACGGGGCGATCGTCGTCAGGGGGTCGCAGGTAACGGAGGTCGGCGTGCTTCTGCCGCTCTCCCAGCGCCAGGACCTGCCGTCGTACTATGGGACGAGGCACCGCGCTGCGGCCGGCCTTGCCGAACGGGCCGACGCGCTGGTCGTTGTCGTTTCGGAAGAGCGGGGGCGGGTGAGCGTTGCCAGGGACTACAACCTGAAGCCCGTGATCGACCACGATGAACTGCTGGAGGCGCTGAGAAAACACCTCGGGATCTCCGAGGCCAGCCCGGCGGCCAGGCGCGAAAGGGAACGGGTCAGGCAGATGGTGGCCGGGGTGATGTCGCTGCTGATCATGACCGGCATCTGGTTCGGGTTCACCCGGAGCCAGGACACCATCGTGGCGCTCAACGTTCCGATAGAATACGTCAACCGGCCGGCGAACTACGAGATCCTGGAAACCTCGGTCGATGAAGCGAGGCTCCAGCTCTTCGGGTCGAGCGCCCTCATCAAGTCGCTCAAGGCCGGACAGGTGGGCGTTCGCATCGACCTGAGCAAGGCGGCCGAGGGGCGCAACACCATCACCATCACCCAGGACGACATCATACTGCCTCCGGGCGTTTCGCTGAACAAGATCCAGCCGTCGATGATCGACGTCACGCTGGACGTGCCCACCACCAAGGACATTCCCGTCCAGGTGGACTGGGTGGGGCGGCTTCCCGAAAACCTGGTGCTCACCGACGTGAGCGTACTCCCGGAGACCATCAAGGTCATCGGCGGCAGCAAGACGCTGGAAAAGGTCAACACGGTGTACACCGCGCCGGTGAGGCTGGACAGCCTCGCCAAATCGGGGTCCATCACCAGCCCGGTCGTGCTCTCGCCGCCTTCCCTCAAGATATCGACCTCGTCGCCCGACAAGGTCACCATCCACTACACCCTGTCGGAGCGCGGCACGACGGAGAGAAAATAGAGTCTGTTGGGATAGTTTGGCAAAAAAACATTTTTACGGCTTCTTTCCTGACAAGCACCGTGTGCCAATATGCCATTCATGCTCGTTTATGAGTTACTTCTTGAAACGAGCCGCTATCGGTTTGTTACAATAATTTAACCTGCAAATCATCTCTCAAGTTCGTTTTTTCACTTGACTTCATTCAAATAGCAAAGTAATGACAAGCCATAAGGAAGGTGGTCTATTGTGGAGGGCGAGAGATCATCTCCAAAGCGATGTTCTATTCATTTTTTCCAGTGTCACTTTATCACCATCTAAACCGAAAAACTGATTCAATCGGTGTGAATTGGAACTTATTATAGTGGACTATTTTATAGTCTAACTGGCAATTTGCGCTTAAATGCCAGAGTATTTTTTCATTATGTAATAACTATACTTTACAATCTTGTATAATAAGTT
>LUZZ01000094.1 GCA_001603845.1 Syntrophobacterales bacterium Delta_01
GGATATTCGAATTCCTCGAACTGGTCGACCGGGAGCCGAGGCAACGGTAGCCGTCCTCGTAAAGAGAGCAGAACGGGACCCCGAAAGCGGCGCTGGAAGCCCAGAGATCCCGTTCCGTGAAGTGCAGGATGGGGCAAACCCTCGAATGCTCCGGGACCAGCCGGGACCCTTCCACGAATTCGATGTACTCCACGTCGAACTTTGCCGGGGCCTCGTCCCAGCGCAGTCCCTGAATGATGCACTTGATGCCGTTTCGTTCGATCCACTCGTGCAGAATAGCGGTCTCCAACAGGTGTTTTCCGATGTAAGAATCGGCTTCGAGCGGAAATTCGCTTTCGTTGATGCCGATGCTTTCCAGTTCCTCCCGGTTGCGCTCGTTCAGGTCGCCGACCCTCACAACGGCGCCGAAAGTACGGCCGGCGGCCTTCAGGACGTCGCTGTTGCTGCGGACGTCCAGGGGCACCTCCCATTGGGCGGCACAGGTCCGAACAAACTCTTCCACTTCCTTCAACTCGTCGCCCCTGGAGATCATCAGGGTTTGGGGGAGCTTGATCTCCCGCTCCCGACAGACCTGCAGCACGCACCACAGTGTGAAGCTGCTGTCCTTGCCGCCCGTCCAGACGATCCCCAGCTCTTCGAGCTTGAACCGGTCGAAAGCCTCTCTGATGACGGCCTTGCTCAATTCGACCAGCTTCAAGCATTGCCGTTTCCGCTTTTCACTCAGCCATAGACTGATCGGCATCCGGTGAAAAACCGAGCGATATCAACCCCCTCCCCCTGCCCCTCCCGCCAAGGGAGGGGAGTTCATGGAGTGTCGCTCCTAAAGTCAACAGCATTGCCCCTGCCCCTTCCGCCAAGGGAAGGGAGTCCATGGAGCGTCGCCCCTGAAGTCAACAGCATTGACTTCCCCCCCTCCCCGCTTCACGGTTCAGTTTTTGGGGGGGCCGGAGGAATCATGCTCCCGCTCCTCGAAAAAATTTCTGAAAGCGTAGTGCAGGGCCGAAGTGGCGGTTCCCCAGATAAGACCGTACAGCCAGTAGGGCCACGTGAACCCGGTCGGACGGGCCACCAGGAAGACGGTCAGGATGAACACCAGCCCCCAAAGTCCGAACACCCGTCCTATGCGTGTTTTTCTGCCCGGCATGGTATCGCCGCCATCCTACTTGGCGCCCGCCCCGCCCATCATCAGGCCGGACTGGCTGTACAGCAGTTCGATTGCGAAATAGAGGAGCAGTCCAACGACCACACAAAAGATCACCCGGCGGAGCAGCTTTCTCCACGGGGCATTGCGATGTCTGTAAATTTCCGCATAACTCATCGGGAACTCCCTGCTCATCCCCCTTCCACAAAGGTTCAAACCGCCCATGATCCGGTCTTTTGCGGGGGAATCGGTGTAGAAGGTTTTCGGACCCAATATCAGCGCCTGGTTTTTTGGCTTTCCATCATGGCCGAGAAAGCTTTCTTGGCTTCATCGTCCACCGTGTCGATGGCCTCTCGTTCCAGTTCCAGGAACCGCCTGCTCGTGAGATGCTGGAAGTTGCGCGGTCGTGGCAGATCGATGACCAGCCCCTTTTTGACCTGGGCGGGCCGGACCGTGAGAAAGTAAGCCCTGTCGCCCAGAAAGATGGCTTCTTCCAGTTCCGCGGTAATGAACAACACCGTGACCCCGGTCGATTCAAACACCCGGATGATGTATTCCTGCATGATCTGGCGCGTCATCGCATCGAGTCCCCGGAAGGGTTCGTCGAGCAGCAGGACCTTGGGTTCGTTGATCAGCGCGCGGATGAGTTCGGCCCTTCGCTGCATGCCCCCGGAAAGCTGGCTGGGGTAGCTTTCCTCGAAGCCGCCAAGCCCGACCATGTTGATCAGCGCCTCGGCTCTTTCCGCCACCTCCATCAGGTCTTTTCCCTGGACCATGGGCCCGTAGATGGTATTTTCCCAGAGGGTTTTCCAGGGCAGGAGCGCCGTTTCCTGGAATACCACCAGCCTGTCGGAACTCGGACCCGTGACCGTCCTGCCGTCCAGGAGACACTCGCCGATGTCCGGCTGGATAAAACCGGCCATGATGTTGATGAGAGTGGTTTTACCGCACCCGGAAGGGCCGCACAGGCAGGTGAAGGACCCTTTCGGAATTTTGAGATTGACGTCCTGCAGGACCTCCTTACCCGGTCCGAACGATTTATAGACGCCCCGCAACTCCATTTCACCGGGTTCAGGGATTTCCTCGAACCTGGCCATGTGTGTTACAGCCATGGTCTCCGTCTCCTCTAAAACACTTTCCGCCACGGCATGACAGCCGATGCCAGAGTGCGGACGATGGCGCTGAACAGGTACCCGCAAATGCCGATGGCGAACATCCCGAGAATAATTCGCGGATAAGTGATCAGGATATAGGATTCCCAGGTCATGTAGCCGAGCCCGTAGCCTCCGGCGACCATCTCGGCCGCCACGACCATGACCCAGGTCAGTCCCATTCCCACGGTCATGCCCGTAAAGATCGACGGGAGCGCGCCGGGCAGAATCACATGCCGCAGGAGGTCGCGCTGTGACGACCCCAGGGAAAGCGCCCCGTTGATGTAGTAGCTCGGGATTCCCTCGACGCCGAGAAGCGTGTTGAGCACAATCGGGAAGAAGGCCCCCAGGAATACCAGGAAAACGATGCTGTGCTCGGTCATCGGGAACATGATCACCGAAAGCGGCACCCAGGAAATGATCGGAATGGGCCGCAGGGTCTCAAACACCGGAAAGGCGAAACTCTTTACCTTGCGCCTCCAGCCCATCATGAGCCCGAAGGGGATTCCCACCACGCAGGCCGCGGTAAACCCGACGAAAACACGCCCCATGCTGAATAAAACATTCATCATGAAGATTCGCTTGGGAACATACTTGGCGGCTTCCGCCAGAACGCTCATCGGAGTCGGAACCCGGGAAAGGGGAGGGAGCTGATACGTCGTCCAGATGTGCCACAGGACGACGATCACCACCAGTGACAGTATTTTTCTCAGGTTCGCATAACTGAAGAGACCGAGGAAGGCCCTTCGAAGCAGTTTCTCCATCGTCGAATATTCACGATAGACGCTCGATACGCTCGGCACCTCCTGCACCCCTGCGGCATTGTCCATGCTTTTTCCACAGTTGCCCGACATGATTTCACCTCTTGCTTTGCAGACGGGGGCTCTCCCCCTCTATCTGGCCAACTCCCGCTCGCCCCGTTCAAAAGCCTTCAGGGCCTCTTCGTGGACCGCGTCGATCGCCTCCTGCCGGAGTTCGAGAAACCGGTCCGAGACCTTCACTCCGATGTCCCGGGGCCTCGGGATATCCACGTCTATCCATTTCTTTACCGTGCCCGGCCTGGTGGTCATCACCAGCACCCGGTCGGCGAGGTATATCGACTCGTCCAGGTCGTGCGTGATGAACAGGATCGTCTTTCCGATCACATCGAACAGGTCCAGCAGGTATTTGTGCATGACCGACTTGGTCATCGCGTCGAGCGCCCGGAAAGGCTCGTCCATCAGGAGGATCTTGGGCTCGTTGATGAGCGCCCGGACGATCTCCACCCTGCGCTGCATCCCCGAAGAGATATTCATCGGGTATTCATTTTCGAACCCTTCGAGCCCGGCGATGCGCAGCAGTTCCTCTCCTTTCCCGACGGCTTCCTTTTTGCCCATGGTCCCCTGCATTACGGGACCGAAACAGACGTTTTCGAGCACCGTTTTCCACGGGAAAAGCGCCCCCATCTGGAAGACGACCACGCGGTCCGGCCCGGGCCTCAGCCCCTTGTCGGGCGCCGCCACGCACTCTCCGTCCACGCAGATTTCACCTCGGGTAACGCTCTCAAAACCGGCGAGCACGTTAAGAAACGTGGTCTTCCCGCAGCCGGAGGGACCGACGATTGCCATGAACTCTCCGGGATTTATCTCAAAACTGCATTTATCGACCGCAAGAACGTTTGCACCCAAGGGGTCATAGATCTTGGTAATATTGTCGATACTGACATGCCCCTCTGAAGCCCGTTTCATTTGTTCAGCTCCTCATCGGCCGGCCTCGAAAGACGGGGCTAGGCCGAGTAGACCTTTCTCCATGACAGGTATTTATTGGCGGCGGCCCGGATGAGGGCGCTGCAGATGTATCCGAGAATGCCGATACTGGTCATCGAGAGGATGACCTCCGGATACCGGATCAGGTTGTAGCTTTCCCAGGTAAGGTAGCCCAGCCCGTACTGGCCCGAGATCATCTCGGCGGCGACGACCGTCTCCCAGGAAATGCCGATGCCCAGGGCCAACCCGGTGAAGATCGCCGGCAGGGCGCCCGGCAGCACCACGTGCCTGAAAACCTGTTTCGGCGAGGCCCCCAGGCACCATGCGGCCCGGAAAAGAGAGGGGTCGATGGATTCGACCCCGAGCCGCGCGTTCAGAGTCACTACGAAGAAGGCACCGGTAAAAGTGATAAAAAGGATGCTGTATTCAAGCTGTGCGAAAATGATGATGGAAAGCGGAACCCATGCAACCGGCGGAACGGGCCGCAGCAGTTCGAAACTGGGCATGAAGATATCGCTGCACACCTTGTTCCACCCCATTAAAAGCCCCAGCGGAATCGCCGCGGCCGAAGCGAGCACGAACCCCACCAGCACCCGGTAGAGGCTGTAGAAGATGCTCTTGTAGAACCAGGCGTCCGTGACGCGTGACGAGCTGACCACGAGCGTCGTGATCGGATCGGGCAGTTTGTCCATGATGGTGTGGGAAAGGGTGTACCAGAGCAGAAGAAAACTGGCGAACCCCAGGACCCCCAGCACCACGTCCACGTGCCTGTCTTTCCGGGCCAGTTGCCTTCTTTTCAGATATACCTCTTCGTATTTGGCTTCCACGGCGGAGCGCATGTGTTTTGTCAGGACATTTTCGTTGATTTTCAGACTTCCAGGTCCGCAGGTTTCCATGGCGTCCCCTTTCCTTGCCGGTTCTTATTTCTTTGCGATGCACGGGAAATTTACGGCTCGAAATTGTGTCAAAGCCTTTCCCCTGCTTCCCGGAAACACATTCCGGATATCCGGGCGGCAACCGCCCGATGCGCCCCCTTGTTTCCGGGGGGCTGCGTCTTCTCGGTATCAGGGGTCCGCAAGAACTGTTCCGTGTACCGGAAGACGCAGTTCATTTTCCTATCTCCCCGTCGATCAGATGCGAGTCGGTTCCCAGGGCTTTTCCACCAGGTTGATGGATTCATAAGTTTTCCACGAGTGACGTGTCGTCTGGTCTTTTCGAATCGCTTTCGGAAATCCGGGCAGCGTGTCGGAAGTCCACTGGCCGCCGGCTTTCAGCTCCTTGATGGCAAGCTCCAGGAAGCCGTTCTCCGCCCAGGAGTCCACATACTTGTCGGGGTTTTCCGAACGCTTGCCGGACAGGATCTTTTGCTCCCGCCACATCCGGGCCACGCCTTTGAGGTGCTGCCGAACCTGCTCGGTGATCCGGCCGTCCCATACCATCATGTCCAGCGTGACCCGCACCACATCGGGGGGCACTTCCGAAATGTCGCTGTAGATGTAATAGGCGGCAAGGTCGGGATCGTTGTTCAGCATGTCCCGGCATTCTTCTTCGGACTTGAGGTAGGCGAGGATGATGTCGGGCCGGTCCCGCAGCCAGTCGAAGATCGCCAGGGCCGCGCCGACCACGCGGAACGTGTGGTCCACCGCCTGCGGATTGTATTTTTTACAGGTGCAGGGCATATCCTGGCCGGTCATCCACCGGGTGGCGATATTTCTCTTTTCGAGCCAGCTCGGATAGGGTTCCCACGTGACCGCGGCGGCGATATTGTTGGCCCGGAGATTGGTGACCTCGAGCTCCGTGGACTGGTCGAGGAAATTGGGGTGAACGCCGGTCTGGTAGGCCCAGGTCAGGCAATGCCGGTGGGAAAACGATCCGAAGGGCGTGCCGATGCGCTGCCCTTCCAGGTCCTTGGGTTCCTTTACCTTTCCTTCCTTCAGCAAGTCGTTGCGCAGGCACAAAACGCCCGTTTCGCCCATGTCGTAGCCGGTGGCCTCGATCATGTCGCACGTGACGGTATCGCCGGAACGCAGGGCGGGGGTTTCCGCCATGTAGCCCACCTGGTTTTTGCCCGCCAGCATGTTGTTGTTGATCAGGGGCCCGGAAAGAGAGCGGAACCAGACCACTTTGCTGCCCTTGGGCAGGTATTTTTCCCAGATCTGGGCCTGCTTGTTCAGGGACGACGTCCAGTACGGAGTACAGTAAGGCTGATACCCGACGGTCAGGGTTACCGGATCGCCTATTTTGCCGAATTTCCCTTTGGGCTCTCCGTATTTTCGGGACAAGGCGATCAGTTCGTCGGAAATCTTTTTTTCCGACTGCGCATACGCCTTCCAGCCCAATCCCGAAAACGGAGTGGGGACCATACCTACGATTGCGGGTACGACAGCTCCCATTCCGGCATACTTCAGGAATGCTCTGCGCGACAGTCCGACAGTGGCTTCGATCTCTTTTTCATTCGCCATGAGAGGCTCCCTGGTGACGATTCGGCGGGGGGGACTTTCAAACAGCAGGGGCGCGCCCCTGCCCCGGTTCGACGGAACCGACCGGGATCGCCCCCGCCCATCGCCTGTCAAGTTGGTTAAAAGTTGGTTTGTCGTACCGGACCTGTTACCTATGGGTCCTACTTGATGAGGTACGGGACCTCTTCAACGGTTATGGCTTTTACCGGGCATACAAACGTGCACACGTCGCAGTACCAGCAGTCGTCCCTGTATTTGACATACGCGGACCGGTCGTCGTCCATTCTGAACACGTCCCTGGGGCAGTACTCGACACAGAGGCTGCAGCCGATGCATTTCTCCTTGTCAATTTTGATCCAGTTGTAATTCTGGCAGGCGCATTCCATTATTTTTTCTCCTTTTTTCCCGGCACCATGCGTGGAGGCACCTCGTATCCTTCTCTCTGGAATTTTTCCGCGATCCAGGAATCGCGCGTATCGTTGGGAGGATGGACGTAGCCTTTTCCTATGTCGTGCTGCATCGGCGGATATTCGTATTCGAGCGTCACGGGGAAGTCCCACTTGCGGGGCGGCACCGTTTTTTCGGAAGCGACCATTTTGCCGGTTGACGGATCTTTTTTGAGCACCACCCACTTGTCTTCCCAGTACTTTTCGCGCTGCGGGTAGGCCAGGCGGTAATGGCCGAGCCCCCATCGGCTTTCGGTCCGGTGCAGGGAGGCCCGCGCCGCCATCTCGGCGCAGACGATGATGCTCTGGACTTCGGTGACCTTGGTGAGATTGTGGTAATCGTCCACCTTGATTCGCGGCACGTCCTCGGTGGTCATTCTGTCGGTCCACCACAGCATCTTCTGCATCAGCGGATCGCTCTTGGGCGGCGTCAGGTACTGGTTGACCTTTCCGCGAATCTTGAATTCAACCTGCTCGACCGGAAGGCCTTCTTCGAGGGAAAGCGGCTTCTTGATCTGCTCCACCGCGGCGGCAAGGTCGAGGTCGATGGGCTTCGCCTTGTGCTCCATCGCGTATTCCACCGCCCGCTCGCCCGAAATGGCGCCGAAGACGAAGGCCCCCGTCAGGTACTGGTGCGGCACCGCCGCGCAGTCGCCGGCCGCGTAGAGGCCGGGAACGGTGGTCTCGGTGTCTTTGTTCACGAGGATGCCCGACATGCTGTGGCCGCTGCACAGGGAGATCTCTTCCAGGCCCTGTTCCACGGAATCCCAGCGCCGGTAGTCCTCTTTCCGCTGGTTGTGAAACTCCCCGCGCAGGGTGCGCTCCGTTCCCCACAGGATCTTTTCCAGCCCCGTGACGGTCTCTTCGGGAAGGTGGTCCATTTTCAGGTAGACCGGGCCTCGTCCTTCCAGGAACTCGCGCCAGACGGCAAGAAACATGTCGCCGGACCAGTACCCGTGCGTCCAGTATTTCTCGCCCAGGGCGTTGACTCCGTAGCCGCCGCGCGGAATGACCACGTAGCCGCATGCCGGCCCGTTGAAATCCTTCATGAGCAGGTTCGTCTGGAAGCACTCCAGGTTTATCAGTTCGGCGCCAGCGTCGTAGGCCATCGCGAACCCCTCGCCGGTATTTCCTGGAAATTCATAAATGCCGCTGAGATACCCGTCCCTGGGCAGGCCGAACTTTCCGACGGCCCCCGCGGTGAGGATCGCGGTCGGGGTCTTTACGAGATAGAATTCCCCCGATCTCATGTTGAATCCGATGATTCCGGCAACCTCCCCGTCCACCGTGAGCAGTTTTACCGCGGGGGTCCTGTCCAGGACGGTAACCCCCAGCTTCCTGACCCTTTTGGCCAGCGCCCGCTTGATGTCCTCGCCGTCCATGGCGAGGTAGAGCGGATGCTCGGTGGGGTGGAGATAGCTCGCCTTGTAGTTTCCGTTCTCATCGATCGGGAAAAGGTCTCCCGGCACGCGCCCGGTGAATTCTTCCAGGTCCTTGATCACCTGGAGGCTCTTCTCGCCCAGGACGTAGGCGCACTCCTGGTCGAGGATCCCTTCCGTTACTTTCGTGAGCGCCTCGACCACATTTTCCGGGGTGCCGTAACCTGGAACCGCCACGATGTTCAGGGCGTCCATGCCTCGTCCGATGGCGCCCGAGGTTTCGATCGGCCCCTTATCGAGGACAACGACTCGTGCGGCCGGGTTCTTTTCCTTGGCCTTGATTGCCGCCATTGTTCCGGCGCTTCCGCCACCGACGATCACGACATCTGCTTCGAGGGTTGTGATTTGCATTCTGAATTCCTCCTAAATACTGATTATCATCCGCACCGTCATGGATATCTTCCCAAATCCTCTTCGTTTTAAGCAGCTTCAAACGGAAGTTGTATACTGTGGTACCAAATTGATGTGAATAACGTCAAATTCATAATATTCATAATCATTATAACCGGTAGTAATAGGAACAAATTTGGACTTTCAGCCATTATAAATATGATAGAAGGCACAAAAATGTTTAAACCATAAATCGGTGAAAGAAACTGTAAGGTATACTTGTAGTATGCAGGCCAAGTTGTAGGATTGGCTGAGGATTATGGCAGGAGCCGGCGGAAATATTGCAGGCAAATCAGGCGGAAATGCCGGCGCAATCCCCTTTGAGCGACGTCCCCGTATTTCTCAGCTTGGCGGGGCGCATCTTTTTGATGGTGGGAGGCAGGATGGACGCCCTGGGAGGGGAGACCGCCCTGGATTCTATGGCCTGGAAAAGGAATTCCAGGAAAATCTTTTCCGGCTTGGAAAATTTCTTACCCTCGTAATGGTGGATATGAAACTCCTGGACGAGATCGAAATAGGGCGCCTGGACCTCATCCAGAATTCCCAGCCTGAGTTCCTGTTCCACGGTGCACTTGGGCAGGAAGGCAAACCCGTAGCCGCAGCACACGCACTCCTTGATGGCTTCCGTATTGTTGAGTTCCAGCTTCGGCTGGAGGCGGATATGCCTTTCTTTCAGCCAGTGCTCGACGGTTTCCCGGATGTCGGAACCCCGTTCGCGGGTGATGAAGGGCATTTGCTGCAACTGGTCCCAGCCGAGGCTCCTGGTCTTGACCCCCAGGGCCTTCCCGACGACGATGGCGATTTTATCCTCGTAGAAAAGATGGCGTATGATTTTGGCCTCCTTGATATCCGAACTGATGAAGCCGAAATTTATCTCCTTCTGCCTCACGGCCCGGATGATCTGTTCGGAGTTGTGGAGAAAAATCTCCATCTTGATCTCGGGATAGATCGCTGAAAACCGCTGGATGAGCTTCGGGATGATGTAGATGCCCAGGGTGAGGTTCGACCCGAATTTAAGGGTCCCCCGGACCTGGTCTCCGCTCTCGTTCATCGCGGATAACGATTCATTGTAGGCGTCCAGTATCTGGTGGGCATAGGCCAGCAGCGTGGTCCCCTCTTCGGTGAGCTTCAGGCTGCTGCCTCTTTCGAAGAGCTTCGCACCGTAGAGCTCTTCCAGATATTGCACCTGCTTGGTCACGGCGGGCTGAGTCAGCCGCACCTCTTCGCTGGCCACCGAAATACTGGCGTATTTGGCGACCAGGATGAAGGTTTTGAAAATATTGATATCCACCGCAAAATCCGATCTGCTCCTTCAATAATGTTAACCCACGCTCCTTTCTGCTTTTGTTTTCCTACATAGACCGTACCAAACTGCGGCTATGGCGTTATTAAGTATAAAATCAATTACTTGCATCAACGGCCCAAACCCATGCAGGGCACCGGCCGGCAACAAAAACGTCCGACGCCCTACAAAAATGTAGGACGCCGCTTGCGTTTCGCGGTCCTAAACCGGAGTCAGGCGCGGGTCCGGAACCACAGCCACGCGGCGGCGAATGCGAGGGTGATCAGCGTGACGGGGATTCCAACCCGCGCGTGGTCGCTCCAGGAGATTTTAACGCCGAGAGTCTGCGCCTGTTCCAGCACGATGATGTTGGCAATGCTTCCCACCACGAGCAGATTTCCGGCCAGGGTGCTGGCCAGGGCGAGGATCGGGCCGGCCATCGGGTGGGTGGCCACCGGAAGGAGCAGCATGGTGGCCGGAACGTTGGACACCAGGTTCGAGAGCACCACCGTCACCCCGAACAGCCATCCGGGGGCCTGGATATCGATCCCCGCGGAACGGACGGCCCCCATGATCCGGGCCAGGTCGCCCGAAGCGGCCAGGGTGTGGTTCACGATAAACAACCCGGAAAAAAGCACCAGCAACTGCCAGTCCACCAGGCCGAGGATTTTTCTCGAAGACATCCGGCGGCTGGACAGCAGCCACCCCGCCGCCGCCAACGCCAAAACATCCCGCGGAAATTTCGTGAAAAGAAACAGCGCGACGAGCGTGCCCAGCACCAGGGCCCCCTTGCCCGCCTCCCAGGAATCAAACGGAGGCGAGTCCACAGCGGACAATGAGGTCTGCTTGGTCCAGCGCCCCCTTGCCCGCAGGTTCACCACGGCCCACACGGAGGCCAGCCCCAGCAGCGCAGGGACTCCCGCATCGATGAGGTAGGCCGGAAAAGACAGATGGAGGGTTTGACCGATCAGCATGTTCTGAGGGTTTCCGATCAGCGTGGCCGCCGATCCTACATTGGCGGCGCAGACCAGCGCCAGGAGAAAGGGGACCGGGTCGAGATTTCGCCGGGCGCATATTTCCACCAGGACCGGCGTCATTGCCAGGCAGACGATATCGTTTGCGAGCAAGGCGGAAAGAAACCCGGCGCATCCGATAAGAAGCGCCAAAAAACAACCCGGCGATACGTCCATGGAACCGAGCCGGCGGGTCAGGTGGGCGTAAAACCCTCCTAGTGTAGCATCCCGTAAGTTCATCCATATTATGCGACCAACGGCTTCC